>JANQFU010000086.1 GCA_028277665.1 Alphaproteobacteria bacterium
CAACAAAAACGCCAAGGTCGATTGGCAATTCTCCATCGACAACGCCAGAACAAAACTCAAAAGACTCTATCCGACATTACACGATTGACTGGACACTAGGCATGAGGCTTCCAACTTAGCGGTAAGCTCTCCTTTTTTCTGTTCCAGCTCCGCGATATGGGCCTTTACATGCTCTTTGGCCTGTTCGCAACCCTCCGCAATGCCGAGATCAAATTCAGTGTCGTTGATGGTGGTTTTTTCAGTCATAATCAGACTCCTTGTTCACAGATTGTTGAAGTATCGAATCTGATTCTATGGGGGAAAAAGAAATCGCGAAATTGCACTTCCAGTAAAACCGGAAGTTCATAAAAAAAGCGGGGAAAAAGCTATTTTTTAATGCCGCCTTTGTGCTTGAGAAGCTCCATATAACCGCCGTTAATATAGCTTTCCACAGCCGCCATGCGTTTTCGGAGCATGTTGGTTGAATAGGGAGCGCCGGGGCAAAGATAAGCCCCGATCTGCGACCATGGAATGCAGGATTTGTATATGCCTTGCCTCTTGACCATGCGTCCTTCTTGTTCGCCCCATTTTCTCAAATCATACATTTTCAGATATTCCGGGAATTTATCAATGTGGTATTGCGGCAAATCCTCCACCGGGCCTTTCCGCTCATACATTTTTTTGATTTGATCCGTATAGGTTTGAGGATGAGTGCGGTAATTGATAATGAGGATGTCTTCATCGGGAAGCAGTTCAAGATTTTTTACAATCCGTTTTTCATCATCCATTGCCTGCCCCAGCCTGAAATCCGAATGCGCCTTTCCGGCCAGCTCATAAGCCCAATATGTATCGTTAATCATCTGGCATTTAGGGGAAAGCAAAACCGTCAGGCCGAATTTCATGGCGATTTCTTCCGCTTTATGCGTTTTAACGGTGTCCGGCTCTTCAAAAATAGGAGAAGAAACGTCTTTCAGTAATTTGTTTTCACTTTTCTTGCGCAGCAGCTCCGCATGCGCGGCGGCTTGCCTGTCGGCCTCTTTATCAAGGTCGGCCATTGCATGAATGTAATCGGGGTTGCGCCTTAAAAACTCCCAGGCCCACTGGAAAATCTGAATATGCCCAAAATGCGCCCATTTCGGCTCTAACTCAGCCAAGGCTTCTTTAAATTTATCATCCATTCTAATATTTTAAACAATGCAATCGTGAGTTGTCTAAAGATTTAAAAAGCTTGACAAATCATTAAAAATACAGGATTATAGTCCTCATAAACGCCGCGAGTCCGTCTCGCGGTGTTTTTTTATGTCTTGCCGAAGCACGAAACGTCAAGGCGGATATGCGGTGCACACGCAATTTTTCCCTGAAAATTCAAATAATTATGAAAGGAGTTAGCCCATGGGACTCTTTGGCGCTTTTGCCGATTTTTTGAAAGGGCCAGTTGGAAACGGCCTCCAAAACGACCCTGCCGATGTCAGAAACACAAAACGCAATCTGAACCGTATTGGCTTTTTCGATGACGAGGTTGAAAATGATTTCATCACCCGCGAGCTGGATACTGGCATTCGGGACTTTCAACGCGACAATGACTTGAGCATAGACGGGCGATTGTTTCCCGGTGGTGAAACCGAACGCAGTATTTTTTACACATTAGAACAGCGCGATCCTGACCCGTTTTTTGGCCGGAGCGATGATGATGGCCAAAGCATAGGATTTGGCGGTAATGTTTCCGGTACGTTTGAACGTAAGCCGCGTGAGAGCAGACAACCTATATTTTCATCAGCCTTTGAAAACCCATTTGAAGAAGCGCGCCCAGCGATAGCCCGCGATCCTGATTTTGCTTTCAGCTTTGATAGAGGATTTGAAAATCCGATAGCCCGCCCTGCATTTCCCGATATTACAGATGATTTTAGACCGGATGAAGATGGACGTTTCCCCGGCGAACCGCGCACAATGGAGTTTCGCCCCGGGAGGGACGATGTTCCGCCTCTTGAGCCTCAAACCCTAGAGATCATTGATCCGCGGGACTTATTTGACCGGGATTTTGATCCTCTCAAGGACAGTATTGACGGTTTAGGCCGCAGGCCACTTATTGATTTCCTGCCCGGATTCCGCGAAGACCGCGCGCCGGAAGACCGTCCGGATATTCTGCGCGATCCTCTCACGGTGCTGCTTGATCCGTTGCGCTTGGAAGATTCTATTCGCAACGGCAGAGAGAATAATCAGGATGATGTTTTAAGGTTACAGCGTAGGCTCGGCGTTCTCGGCCTTATTCCTGGCGAAACCTTACGCGATCCGACCGGCATTCTCGACCGCGAAACATCGGACGGGATTAAAAACTTCCAGCGTATGCTTGGCCTGAAAATGGACGGCCTTGTTACGCCAGATGGTGAAACTGCGCAAGGCTTGGAAGCCATTTCTAACGTCTTGAAAGCTGGCCCGTTTGCTGGCATGAGCGCCGAAGAGCGGCAAGCGCTCGGTGATCAACAACGCGCCGCTATTGTCGGTCAGGCCGTGGGATTTGTAAAAGGCATCGTTGATGCGGTCAAAGACAAAGGCTCGACTGCTGACAAGATAAACGCCTTCGCGCCTGTTGTATCTTTGGGGCTGGGCGCACTTGCAGGTGTGCCGGGCATTGGTCAGGTTCCCGAGGTCGCTTCGCAGGCGTTTAGTGGCGCGCAATCTTTCTTTAATGTGAAAGATGCTTTGGATAGTGACGGTGACGTGCTGCAGAAAATCAACCAGATTCTGCCCGCCGTGGCTTCCGGTGCAAACGCGGCTGCCGGCCTGGCTGGCTCGGTGGGGAATGCCTTAAGCTCCGCTGGCAATGCCATAGGCGAGGAATTTGGCAATCTGTTCAGCGGCGATACCGCAGGACAAACTGGCCTCAGCGCAGGTGATGTGACACAAGGCATCGGTAACACGCAAATCGCCAGTGGACGCACGGCAGGCGGCACAGGCAGTTTCAATAAAGATGCGATTTTGGAGCAGGTGCGGTTGCAACAAAACGCCGATGCAAAAAGCCTTGCCGAAACCGGACGCATCAGCCGCAGCGACAGCTTTGTATCCGAAGGCGCGTTTGCGCTCAGGGGCCAGGCATCTGATGACAGCCTGTTCGGCGGCGCGGGCAATGACCGGCTGCAGACAGTTACACCGCCCATCCCCGGACGCAAGCCCGAATTCGACGCCACAGGCCGGATGATACGGGATAACACGCCTCCTATTCCCCAAAGAAAGCCGGTGGTACCTGAGTTATCACGACCGTCTTTTGATCTGAAAAAGGCACCCGTGTTTAACAATGGAAAAATTCGTCAGGAAATTTTGCTCAATAATGATCCTGCTAAATTTGAGATTAAGGACAATCCTGATCTCAAACCTGACCCTGTAGAGATAGGAAAAAGACTGTTTAAAGATAAGAATGTCGCCAATAAAACTGTGCAGGAACATGATGCAACTATCAAGCGATTAGCCAAAAAACATGGTGTTGATCCTGATATGGTGCGCGCTATCATGTGGACCGAAAATGCCAGAGGCGATAAAGGAGGGTTAAATAGACTTGCAGATTCAGTTGGCCTATCGAACTCTCAAACGCCTATGAATATTAACGGGGATATTTGGCGCCCTCTTATAGATAAAGAACAAGGCCCTTTAAATAATCCGGAGGAAAATATTGAAGCCGGTGTTATACTTATAAAGCGCATTAGCGATCGGATTGAAAATCCTACGCCTGCTAAAATAGGTTCTGTTTGGAACTTTACAGGCCGTGAACTGACAAGTTTCTTTGGTGAAGCGATTGGGAGAGCATTTACAGAAAAGCCATGGCAAAAAAAGAGGTAAGTAAAAAACAGGTGAATCCTAAAAGGCATAAATGCCTTAAGGGCCTTTGCGTGTTTTCCAAAATATATTTATGGCTAACGGCTGTTGGTATAACGCTTTGGATATCTTTAGGAATGTGGTTGGCCATAGGCCATAATCCCGGCGGGGAATATTGCGATTATACCGAGGGGGGGGCTGGCTATCATATTATCAAAGAAGACGAACCATGCCGTATATTATGGCACTGGGTATATGAACATTTGCTGGTTGGATTGATTGTTGCAGCAATCATTCAAACTCCTTTCTGGATCTTATTGTACTGGTCAAAATATAAGCTGGCAAAAAGTGAAGGAAAGCCACTTTTATCGTTATCACGGTATAGGCTTGTTTCAGACGCTTATGCTTTATCAAAAATTTATTTGATACTGACCTCAATTCCTATAATTCTTTGGGGAGGATTTGAGGCTATTGTTAGAATATTTGAAACGGGCCAGGGCCAATTTTGTGATTTCACAAAAACCACCGAATGGTACTACATAACATTTGGGGAATCCTGTTACGGATTTTGGCGATCAATGCTGGAAATTGGTTTTATCTTTGGAATTTTGATCGTTTTAATTCAGTCTCCAATCTGGTTGTTATTCTTATATTTAAAACTTCGAACAGGAAATTCAGAGAAGCTGTAACTGAATACGAGATAATCACTCAATCTCCATCCAGCCGGTAGGAAGCCACGGTTTCGACCAGCTTCATCACGTGTTTTTGAGCGTCCGGCTCGCGGATGCCGCGGTAGGTTTTCAGGAGTTTGATTTCGTCTTTCGAGAGCCACAAATGCTTTGTGTCGGGCATAACACCGTCCAGACCGGCGAAAAATTCAATAACTGAAACATCCAGGGCGCGGGAAATACGGTACAAGGCTGAGGCAGACATGCGGTTTACGCCTTTCTCATATTTCTGGATTTGCTGGAATGTCAGGCCCACCGCCTTACCGAGATCCTCTTGCGACATATCGCGCCAGGCGCGCAACGCATATAAAATTGATCCGGCGTTTATATCAACTGGGTCCGGCTTGCCTTTGGTTTTCTTCGGTGCTTTCGAGTGTTTTGACATATGGTTTACTCAATATGACTGACAGTCCGTGGACTATCAGTCATGATTACCCTCCAAATAGGAGGTATGTCAAGTGATGATAAGGCTCTAAAATCATTGGGAAAGAACTTGCGAGATTTGCGCAAGCAGCAGGGTTTGACTCAGGAGAACTTGGCAGAGCTATGCGATTACGATCCGACCTACATTAGCCTGCTGGAAAGAGGAAAGCGAAACCCGCCGTTTTTGACGATTGTAAAGATTGCCCGGCAGTTGAAATGCAAGGTTTCAGAACTTACGAATGTATAGACTTTAAGCTTTTCCTAGTACCCCGATTCATCTAAATTGCCGGGTACAGTCGTTTTAGCTTGATGCGGGCATCTTGCGTACGAAATTGCCAATTGGCGGTTGCGTTGTGCTT
>JANQFU010000096.1 GCA_028277665.1 Alphaproteobacteria bacterium
CGCAGAAACGGAGTTCTCCTCCGAAACTCCGGACCTTCGCGTTTAAACAACTCTATGACTGGATCCCGGCTTTCGCCGGGATGACGGTTGGTTTTATAACTTATTCTTATCCATAGTTCAGGTTATTTTAGTGATTTTGAATGGGGAAGGGACTTTCTTATTCAAAATTGTACCGAGCGAACGCGAGGCGTTCGCAAGGACGAAAGCATGTCCGGCATATGAGGGCTCGCATTTAAAATGTCATATTTTAAATGCGAATAATGATAAGGGCTGAAATGACGACAATCGGGGATATTGAAGAGACGTTTGACCTTCTGGACGGATGGGAAGAGAAATATGCCTTCCTGATCGATCTCGGGCGCAAACTGCCGCCCTTCCCGGAGGAACAAAGGAACGAGGCAACGCTCGTCTCCGGCTGCGTCTCCAAAGTCTGGCTCGTCATTTCCGCCGAAGAGGACAGCCGCTTGCGTATTTTCACGGATAGCGATGCGCATATCGTCAGGGGCCTGCTCGCAATTATCATTGCGGCCTGTGACGGGAAACGCCCCGAAGAGGTCCTGAAAGAAGATATCGGCGCATTATTCGATCGTCTGGGACTTGCTGAGAATCTCTCGCCGAACCGCAGAAACGGATTTTTTGCAGTTGCCGAAAGGATCAGGGCCTGGGCCCGGCGCTGCGTAGAATTTCCGCAAACAAAGAATCGTTAACCGGATCGGCGCGTCCGGACAGGCTGGCTTTTATGGTCATTATGGATTCCGGTCCAAGCCAGATCTGTGCCGTATAGAGCACGGGGGCCTGCCCGTCATGTCCGGTCGTATTCAGCGACGCGATCCGGAATCCGCCGGTTTCCCGGAAATGGAGGTCCGAATCTCCAGACAGCCTTATATCTTTGGCGGATTCGGAACGCAGGACGCTATACATCAGATCCCGGTCATACAGGCGCCAGGCATTTTCCGGGGCTTTTGCGCAGGTAACGCGGAAATCGATACTGCTCTGAAGTTTTTCAACGTGGACGTAACGGTACAGCCTCCGGCAATCTGTGCTGTTTTTCCCGCATCTCTCTGCCATATCTGGCGTTTCGGGAAAAGAAACCTGAAACTCGCAGGGGGGATCAAATGTCTCGGTATAGGATATTCCCGGAGCCGGACGTGTGTCTTCTGCGTGCACGGAATGTACAGAAAAAGAAAGAAAAAGAAAGCAGAGACAAACAAAAAGGAGAGAAAAAAGAGGTCTTTTTGTAAGTTTGGAGGTCATGGTCATTCCCTTGCTTTTTTTTGCGAATGTAAACAGTTTGTTTAGATTTCTCTTTTATAAATTGTATGACAACGGTCTTATACATCCCGTTTCGCATTCAACAAATGAGAATTGGTATTAAAAAGCATATCCGTATAAAAGATTAGCAGGACAATTCCATGACGGAAACCGCAGGCAACGCCATTTTCTACATTCAGGCAATCGGTTTTTTGGGGATGCTGATTGAAACACTCCTATGGCAGATCAAAAATCCCAGACATATCTACGCGGTAAGCGTGTTGGTAACGTTGATTTGGGGGATTCATTATGTTTTCCTTTCGGCACCGGCTGCGGTTGTTTACAGCATGATTTCCGCGCTGAAATACAGCGTTATGGCTTTTGTAAAAGACGAAAGAATCATTCCCCCAACTGTGTTCCTGACGATAGGGAGCACGATTTTTCTGACACTGACATATTATAGCGCAAGTTATGATCTCGTCCCGTTATTCGGCTGCCTGATTATCAATATGGCTTTATTAAAAAGAGACAATCGCGCTCTGTTTTGTCGTGCGGTGATCCTGGGATGCATCGGCTGGGTTTATTACAACGCCGTAGTTGGATCCTGGTTCGGATGTCTGGCGGCAGCATTGAATATTCTATCTTTGGTTATCGGTATGTATAGATATGAAAAATGGAATCTGAGCATTTCTACACCGAATATCGGATTTGTTTTTTTCAGGAAGTTGTTTGTTATTCCTCAGATATAATGACGATCCGTTCGGCCGCCCTTTTCAAAATTTCAGGCTGCTATTCCGGGCGGGAACGAAGAATATCCTCTGCGTAATGTTGAAATGCGTTCGCGATTTTTTCGTAGGTCGGGCGTTTGAAAGGAACCATGATGTCGACGATACTTTGTAACGGCGCCCATTTCCAGGCGCGGAACTCGGGAAATGTATGGGCCGTAATGTCGATATCCATATCCTCTCCGGTAAAGAGCGCGGCAACCCAGATTTGTTCCTGTCCCCTGTATTTTCCGCTCCACAGCTTCCCGAGAAGATGATCGGGAAGGTCGTAGCGCAAGGGCTCTTCAAGACGTCCGAGAATTTTGGCTTCGTTGGTGCCGACTTCTTCTTTCATTTCCCGGAAGGTGGCGTCTTCCCATGTTTCGCCCCGGTCGATTCCTCCCTGCGGAAGTTGCCACGCACCGGGTTGATCCAGACGTTCCCCGATAAAAACCTGCGCACTTTTATTGAATAGACATATTCCGACACAAGGGCGGTAAGGCAAGTTATCGTATATCGAGGGCATTTTTGTATTCCGGTTTGATCTGGTGGTGGTTTTGATTACATGTCAGGTGCGGCGGCTGCCGATAGCGGAGCCAATACTATCCCTTTTTTAGGGAACTCTTCAATCCATTTCAGGGCCGCATAATATGCGGCCGGGATGGGCGGCAGGATGACGATGACATGGTTTTTTGTAGTGAGCGCGTCTGTGGCGGCCGTTTCAAGGATGTTTGAAATTTCCACACCCGCAGCATCCGCAGGGATGGAATATTGTGCGGCGGCGACAGGCGCGTTCCGGAGAAGGGCCCGGCGTTCGATATAGGGGGTCACGCCGTCCCCGCGTTCGACAAAAGCCAGTCCGCGTTCAAAAATGTTGTCCAGAAGATCGCGTGCGCGGGTTTCATGGGAAAAGAAATCCGTAATGCGTGAGGATATCAGGCCGGTATAGCCTGTCATACGGCCAAGGCACCAGAAGAGATGGTCTTTATTTCCCTCCAGGGAGAGGTCTTTCAGCAAGGCCCGGCTCCCGGGATCGCTGAACGGAAAATCCGGCGGTTCGACCGGAAGGGAGAGCCAGACCTCATGGCCGGCCTCCCTTGCCGAATCAACCAGATTCTGACCGTGTGCCGCGTAAGGAGTCAGGATAAGGGAAACATCTGCGGGAAAACTCGACAGGGCGGTTTCGAAAGCCTTTTGCGAAAGGCCGAGATTGTCGATAGCCAGATGGACCCGGGGCGTTCCTGAAGAAATGGACGGCGGGGGGCGGCGGTAGGCCTTGAACGGAGAAAGGCCCCTGTGCGTGGAAACCGGCAGGGGGCCGTATTTCGAATCTTCGACCAGATAGGGGGACGGCGCAGGCGTGAGAGAGGTGCTTCCCGATGGCGTTGTCTTTTGTCCGTCCGCGTCTTCTGAGTGTGCGCTGTTCGCGGAATGCGGGTGGCTGTCTGTATGGCCGCCGTCTCCGGGGCGATGGCCGGTCCATTCTATTTCGATGTTTTGTGCCGGAAGACGTTCTTCAAGGCCGGCTATTGTCTGTTCTGCGCCGAGCCATAACCACGAAAATATCAGGGCATAAACAGCAAGGACGGCGGCCCCCCCCTGAGCCAGCCCCTTCAGGAAAAGGGGTGATCGATAGATCGGCGTATAAATTTCGCTCATAACCCGCTCAGTCCTGTATTTCTATAACGGTGTTTTCATCTTTACCATCTGCCCCTTTTTGTTCTGCGTCAGTGCTCTGCGCAGAGAGATGCGGTGCCATGCCGTACATGGAGACGCCACGGATCAGATCCACGGCACGCAGAAGCTGGTAATCCCTGGCAAGAGGATCGTCCTCATCCTCATTTTTTGCATTTGCGTCATCTTCGTTCCCATTGTCTATATTGTTTTTTTGGGGTTCTTGATCTTTCAGGGCTTTTTGCTGCTCTTTCAGGACATCCTTGATTTCGTCCGGAACGTCCTCGGAATCAAGAGCGCCGCGCAGGTCGGACTCCCGCATGCGGCTGACTTTGAAAGATTCGATTTTGGCAGGTTCGACAAGAATATCCGGCTCGATCCCTTTGGCCTGAATGGAGCGGCCGGACGGCGTATAATAACGTGCGGTCGTCAGGCGCATGGCGCCGTGGCCGGGCAGGGGAATAACCGTTTGAACGGATCCCTTTCCGAATGAGGGGGTTCCGAGCACGATCGCGCGGCGGTGGTCCTGGAGCGCGCCTGCAACGATTTCCGAGGCCGATGCGGATCCGCCGTTGATAAGGACGATGACTGGCAGGCCGTCGGCCATATCGCCGCGGGTGGCGTGGTCGCGCTTGGTATCTTGCTCGTTCCGTCCCCGGGTTGAGACGATTTCACCCTGATCAAGAAAAAGATCGGACACGGCAATAGCCTGATCCAGAAGGCCGCCGGGATTGTTCCGCAAATCGAGAACAAAGCCGATCAATTTGTCGCCCAGTTCGCTGCGGATTGATTTGAAGGTATCTTTCATGCCGGATGCCGTGTTCTGGTTGAACTGGGTGATTCGAAGATAGCCGATCGAATCTTCAAGCGTTTTGCTGCGCACAGAGCGAATCCGGATGACGTCCCGGACAATTTTAAACTCAAGAGCTTCCGGCTCGCCTTCGCGGCGGACGGTAATCTCAATCTCCGTCCCGACGCGTCCGCGCATTTGATCGACGGCTTCGCTCAGGGTCATCCCGAGGATCGGTTTGCCGTCCAAATGGGTAATATAATCTCCGGCCTCAACGCCTGCGCGATAGGCCGGCGTGTCGTCGATCGGCGAGACGACCTTGACGAAACCGTTTTCCATCGTGACCTCAATCCCGAGTCCGCCGAATTCGCCGCGCGTATCGATCTGCATTTCCTTATAAGAGTCTTCGTTCAGATATGACGAGTGGGGGTCGAGGGCGGTAAGCATGCCGTTTATCGCGTTTTCAATCAGCTCTTTTTCCTCGACCTCGTCTACATACTGGGTCTGAACACGCTCGAAAACATCTCCGAACAGATTAAGCTGCCTGTATGTTTCCGATTCGTCATGTTTGTATTCCGGGACGTCTCCGGCCATCCGCGGTTCTTCCTGCGCCAGGACCGCGGTGCAGGACATCAGGAAAAAAGCGAGGGCCGGTATAAAAAAGGCCGTCGGGCGGCGGAGGCGAATATCGGAGAAGATCATTATTGCATTCCTGTTATGTGGTGTCAGTATCAGATCAGACCGGCAAATTTTACAGAAGGGTCGACCGGATGGCCGTTTCTGCGCAATTCAAAATACAATGACGGTGCGGTTTTATCCTCTGCCAGGGTTCCTAGCGGATCTCCGGCAGAGACCTGCTGTCCGACGGCTGCGTCGATTTTGCCGAGCCCGGCGAGCAAGGAATGATAACCGCCACCATGTTCGATGATTATAAGTTGCCCGTAACGTTTAAAAAACCCCCCAAAGCGAATAATTCCGTCCATCGGCGCGAGGATGAGGGCGTTCGGACGGCTTTCAAGGGTCAGTCCCCGGCTGGAGGCGCCGATATTATCCGTTTGTCCGTATCCGACCCGGATCGTGCCGGAGACCGGCATGACAGAATCCCCGCCACCCCCGGGAGAGGATATGACAGTTTTGGGGTTTCGCGGCGGCTCTTCCGGTTTCCCGGCAATCCCGCTATGCGCGGAGGACACGAGCGCACGGGTTTCTTCGCGCTTCTTGTCCTGTTCGATCTTGGCCATCAATTCGCCGAGGGATTTGGCCTGCCGGGACCATGACTCGATTTTTTTGAGGCTTTCCCCGGCCTGCACTTTCGTTTTGGCGTACAGGCTTTGCCGTTCCTTCAGAAGGATCGTCATGCTTTTTTGTTTGGCCTCAAGCGCGGCGAGTGAATTTGCGGCCAGACGGCGGTCTCCGGCCAGAGAGTCGCGCAGATCTCTCAGGCGTGCGATATCCTCGCCAAGCTTGCGGGCGTGCTCATGGATATCCGGCAGAACGTCTTTGAGCATCATCGCACTCTGCGCGGTTTCAAGCGGTGAGCCGGGGCTGGTGAGCAAGGCTTCCGGCGGCATTTTGCGCATATCGATCAGCGCGCTCAAAATTTTTGCGCTCTTGACGCGATCTTCCCGGACGATTCTTTCCAGTTTCTCCGCCTCTGCTTCGTTTGCGGACAGACGGATTTCAATGCCTGTGAGCCGGTTTTCGTTTTCCCGGATTTCCGCAGCCAGTTTCCGGGCGTCGTCTCGAATATTTGATAGCGTTTTTTCGAGATCTTTTTGCCGGGCGGCATAATCTTTCTGGCGGCTTTTTTCTTCCTCGATCCGGCGTTCCAGCGATTCGAGCGCCTTTTCTTTTGCGGGCGGAACCGGCGGGGACGAAGCCCGGGCGGGCGGGCAGAGTCCGCGTCCGGCGAACAGCGCAAACAGGAAACAAATGCAGCTCAACGTATAAAAAAGGAGATGGCGCATGGCGTATGTCTTATCCTTCTTTCATCCTTCTCTGTGATACGGGTGCCCGGAGAGGATCTGTCCGGCGCGGTATATCTGCTCCAGCAGCATGATTCTCACAAGCATATGCGGCCAGGTCTGCTGTCCGAAGCCGAGCAGAATATCGGCCCGGTCCCGCAGATCGTCGGTCAGACCGTTCGCGCCGCCGATCAGAAACTGGATCCGGTCCTCTCCCGAATCCTGAAGGTTGCGCAAAGTTGCGGCAAAATCAAGAGAGCGCAAGCCGTCCCCGCGCTCGTCGAGCGCAATAACCACGGCCTGATCGTTGATTTTGTCTGCAAGTTTTCGGGATTCGTCTGCCTGCTGTGCGGCGGGGTCGGTTCGGACGCTTTCAAACTCATGAAGGGCCAGCGGCCACTGGATCCGGCGGGCATACTCATCCGCAAGGTCCTTGTACGGGCCCTTTTTAAGTTTTCCTATGGCAAGGATATCAATTTTGAGCATAAGGAAGACTATGCCGCAAGAAGGCGCTCAGGGAAAGGTTTTATCTCGGCGTACGGCAGGAACAGGCTACGCGGTTTCCCGGGAACTGACAATCTCCAGTCCCTGATGCATTTTCCACATTTTCTCGATATTGTAGAATTCCCGGACTTCCGGGCGGAAAAGATGGACGATGACATCGCCTGTATCTACAACCACCCAGTCGGCCTGCTCCATGCCTTCACAGCGCACATCCCGTACACCCCGGACGGACAGGCGTTCCATCAGCTTGTGGGCGATTGCGGCAACGTGCCGGGACGATTGCCCGCTCGCAACGACCATAAAATCGGCAAGGGGGCTGTTATGCTGTCTGAGGTCGATGACCTCAATATCTTCGGCCTTGTCCGAATCGAGCGCGGCCGCGATATAGGTCTTCAGGTCCTGTGGCGATAGATCTGTGCCGTTCATTGCATGGTAATCCGAAATGTCGCACCTCCTGTTACGTGTTTCGTCGTTCGATCTTATAGATATACCATAAAAAACGGCCTTGCCTTCGTCAAAAGCAAAGCCGCATTCCCGCGTGAGGCTGCACACATATAACATCCGCTTCCGGGATTTCGGGTACAGGTTTCACCGGCCCTCCCTTTCTGCTCCGAAGATGTCAATCCGTTCAGCATCTCTCATACTTCTATTTTACGCCGATTGCCGGATTCGTTCAATGAGATTCAGGCATTTAAAATTTATGGATTATTTTGTTTTCCCCCTTGTTATTCATGAAAAGATTTTCCCCCTTCCGGGAAAGAATCGGAGCGAAAAAAAGCCCCTCCGAAAAACCGGAGGGGCCAGGGGGTGGGGAGAGACAAAGCATGCAACCAAACGAAAAATTGCACTGGATATAATGCAAGCCTTGTGCCAGAAATCTTTATTGAGAGGCTTGGGGCCTACGCTTTGGGAATACGGATTTTTGCATAATGACAAGCGAGACGGGAAAAATTTTGCATTTTCAGAAGATGCAGGCGCTCGGGAACGATTTTATCCTTCTCGATGCGCCGGAGCTTGCGCCCTCGGGGGCGCTCGCGGCGCGTCTGGCCGACCGCAAGCGCGGTATCGGCGCGGATCAGGTGGTCTTCTTTCTGCCGCCGGGAAAAGAGGGCGGCGGAGAGGGTGTGGACGTGCGGGTCCGCATGTTCAACGCCGACGCCTCGGAACTGGAAGCCTGCGGGAACGCGACGCGATGCATTGCCCGGCGTTTTATGGACGAAACGGGCCGCACGGATTGCCGGATCGGGACGGTCGCCGGAAGTCTGGAATGCCGCCGGGTTTCACAGGATACGATTGCCGTAGACATGGGCGCGCCGGGCCTGAACTGGTCCGACATTCCGCTCGCCCGGGAGGCCGATACGGCAGCTCTTGACCTCGTCGATTTACCGTTCCCGGGACTGCCGCCGGCCGTATGCGTCAATATGGGCAATCCGCACGCCGTCTTTTTTGTCGGAGATGTTGAACGGGATGTGCCGCTGGCCGAGTGGGGGCCGCGCATCGAAACGCATCCGCTTTTCCCGGCGCGGACGAATGTCGAGTTTGCGTCCGTATTGCCGCCGGGTCCGGACGGAGAAACGCGGATCCGCATGCGGGTCTGGGAGCGGGGGACGGGGATCACGGAAGCCTGCGGCTCCGGAGCCTGCGCGACGCTGGTCGCGGCGGTGCGGACAAAACAAATCGCAAATCGGAGAGCAATCATCGCGATGGACGGGGGAGATCTGGATATCGAATGGCGCGCGCAGGATGAGCATGTCCTGATGACCGGAAGCGCGGATTACGTTTTTGAAGGGCGGATCGGGCTATAACCGGTTTCTCTGGCATTTTTTTATGAATTTCTGTAATTTCCGGCCATGCCGGATGAAAAAAAGACAGATAACGCGAGCCCAGCACCGGATATCGTGACCTTCGGATGTCGCCTCAATACCTATGAGAGCGAGATTATGCGCGCGCATGCCCGCGAAGCCGGCCTCGAAGATGTCATCATTTTCAATACCTGCGCGGTTACGGCCGAGGCGGAGCGGCAAGCCCGGCAAGCCATCCGCAAAGCGCGGCGCGAGCATCCCGACAAAAAAATCATCGTCACCGGCTGCGCAGCACAGGTCAAACCGGAGCTTTTTGCGGAGATGCCGGAAATCGACCGGATTATCGGAAACGATCTTAAACTCAAGCCGGAAAGCTGGCATCCGGCGCAAAAAGACCGTCTCCTCATCGAAGATATTATGGACGTCAAGGAAACCGCCGCTCATCTTGTCGAAGGCTTTGAGGGCAAATCCCGCGCCTTTGTGCAGGTTCAGAACGGCTGCGATCATCGCTGTACGTTCTGCATCATTCCCTATGGGCGCGGGCCCTCGCGCTCCGTCCCGATCGGGGAGATCGCAAAACAGGTTCAAAGCCTCGTCGTCTCCGGATATAAGGAAATCGTATTAACGGGCGTGGATGTGACGTCCTACGGGCACGATCTCCCGGGTCGCCCGAGCCTCGGCCAGATGATCCGCCGGGTCCTGAACCTCACGCCGGACTTGCCGCGCCTGCGCCTGTCCTCGCTGGATCCTGTCGAGATCGACGAAGATCTATGGGCCCTGATCGCCGATGAACCGCGCCTGATGCCGCATCTGCACCTCAGCATGCAGGCAGGGGACGATATGATTTTAAAACGCATGAAGCGCAGGCATTTGCGCGCCGATCTTTATGCCGTGTGTGAGCGCGCGCGTGCCTTGCGACCCGATATCGTCTTCGGCGCGGACATCATCGCCGGGTTCCCGACGGAAACCGAAGACATGTTCGAAAACACCTGCCGGGCGGTCACGGAATGCAATCTGACATGGCTCCATGTCTTTCCGTATTCCGCACGGGAAGGGACCCCGGCCGCGAAAATGCCGCAGCTCAAGCGCGGGATCGTCAAGGACCGCGCGGCGCGCCTGCGGGAGATCGGCGCGGCACAGGCGGAAAAATTCATGCGTGCCGAACACGGCAAAATCCGCCAGATCATCATGGAACACGACGGCGCCGGCCGCACCGAACACTTCGCGCAGGTCCGCCCCGACCACGTCCTCCCGGCAGGGGAGCTTGCAAGAGTGCGGATTGAGAAATGCACGGGAGAAAACCTCCGTGCAAAAATTGTTTCCAGATAAATTTGAGTTATTTTTCAGAAAAAAATTGTAAAAGGATATGAAAATATATATACCCAAAATTAATAGACATAAAAGGAGGATAATATGGCAAGATCTTGTGATAAAGAGTTCTCGGAAATTGAAAACAAAATAGCAGAAACCGTGGCCGAACGTTCCCTTATAAACGGTCATGTTCCGGAGGATAAGTTACACGCACTTAGACGATATATGAGAGAGACTCTTTCTCAAAAATTCGGCGGCTCTGTCTGTGAATCCCTTAATGATGAAGAAAAATCACGTCTTCAAGGTTTAAAAAAACAGGTTGATGAGGTGCTTTCAGAGGGTTTTCTGGTTCTCGCTGTGTCCAGGATAGAAAAGCTGGAACATATGGACGAAGCATGTGATTCTGGACGTATTGAAGCTATTTCTCTGAACGCTCGGTCTCTTATTGATTCTGCATATAGCGACCCATTCGCGCCCGAAGCCGTCGATAGATCTGAGCAGGACCAAACACGAAGGAACCACCTTCTTGATCGTCTAGATCTGGCCACTCGTGCTCTGGCTCAAACCCAGGTCCGCAGAGTATGGGGAGATCTTCTCTCGGCTGCATATGATTTTCCTTCCTGGGAAGGCAGAACCCAAGAAGAACGCACGGCATTATTAAACGAAATAAACTCGCTCAGAGATCTGTTCGGTAAGGCAAACATGAATTTCAAAGACCCATCCGTTCAGCCGGCCTATCGTGCCGCCGTGCAAAATCTTGAACACAGTCTAATGCCGGTATAACCCCTCATAACCGCAATGATATGCGACATTCCAAACCGGGCCGCGCAGGCCCGGTTTTTGTATTGCTCAGGGTCGTCGCGTGTGAATACGAACATAATATAACCTGTTGATATTATTTTATTTCGTCATCCTCTGCGAAGGCAGAGGATCCATTTCAAAATCTTCGCAAGCGGACGAATGGATCCTCCGGACTCAAGCGATGCTTGGCCGGAGGATGACGATTTTTGTGATTTTATAAAGCATTCCCCCTTTTATGCATTTTTTATATTCATAGCTTCACGGGACCCCTCTGTTGTATCGCCAAAAGCCTCTAGCCAGACAGGCCGGAAAGGTGTTTAATGGAGAAGTAGAACTATGCAGAAAAAGCAACAGATTAGACGCTATGGCTTTCCTTTTGCGTCATCCCCGCGGATGCGGGGATCTTTTGGAGTGACGGGAAAAAGATTTCCGCCTTCGCGGGAATGACGGGAGAGGATAAAAACGAAAAAGAGACACATGATGATGTTCTGGCGGAAACGGAAAAATGCAGCGCAACAGGATCAGGAAGCGCAGGACGACCGGATGGTGCACCGGCGCAATGACCCGAATTTGCAACCTTCTACGGATGAAGAACTGATCTCACAGAAAGACAAGGATGAGGCGGATCTTATCCCGGAAAACGGCGGGATTGAAGAGGTCGACCTCATTCCGACGCCGGAGCATACGCCGCTCGATGACGCCCGCGAGGCTGGAGAGTTTGAACAGGAAGACGGAGAAAGCGGCGGATGGTTCTCCCGCCTGTCGCGGGGACTCTCGAAATCGTCCGGAAAGCTGACCGCGGGGCTTGGCGATATCCTGACGAAGAAAAAGCTCGATGCGCAAACCCTCGAAGAGTTGGAAGACGCCCTGATTGCGGCCGATCTCGGCCCGCAAACGGCGCATAGAATTATCGAGTCTTTCTCAAAAGGCCGGTTCGGCAAGGACCTTGAGGAAAACGAAATCCGGCTGGCTCTGGCCGACGCGATTACAGAGATCCTTGAGCCCGTGGCCAGGCCCATCAAGATCACAAAGCCGGAGAAGGGGCCCTTTACCATTCTTGTGACGGGGGTCAACGGCGTCGGAAAAACGACGACGATCGGCAAAATGGCCTGGGAAATCCGGATGCGCGAGAAGGCCAAAGTCATGATAGCGGCAGGCGACACGTTCCGGGCCGCGGCCATCGAGCAACTCCAGATCTGGGGCAAGCGGGCGCATTGTGACGTTCTCTCGAAAGAGATCGGGGCCGATGCCGCGTCCGTGGCGTACGAAGCCTATGAAAAGGCCGCAAAACAGGGACATGACGTCCTGCTGATCGATACGGCCGGGCGGCTTCATAACAAAGCGAACCTGATGGCCGAGCTTGAGAAAATCGTCCGCGTTCTGCAAAAACATGACGAGGATATCCCGCATGAAGTCCTGTTGGTCCTGGACGCGACCACCGGCCAGAACGCGCATGCGCAGGTCGAGACTTTCAAGGATATGGTGAATCTGACCGGCCTCGTCGTCACGAAACTGGACGGATCGGCGCGCGGCGGGATTGTCGTTGCGCTGGCGGATAAATTCAAACTGCCGATCTATGCAATCGGCGTCGGCGAAGATATCGAAGATCTGCAGCCGTTCCATCCGCGCGAATTCGCGATTGCCCTTGTCGGGGCAGAGGGCTAAAATTCGCGCTATGATCACGCCAAAAAAATTCAAACCCCGCCTGTTCGCCGATCCGGAAGACGCCCTGAATGCGGTGCATGAAATCTATGAGTCCTCGCTGGATTATCTGCGCACCGGATTCCAGAGTTATATAAAGGGCGCAGTGCCGGATCACAAAATCGTGGCCCACTACCCGTATGTCAAGCTCTCGGTCGAGAATCCGCGCCGCCGTGACAACCGGCTTTCATACGGCTTTGTCGCGCAGCCCGGCGTGTATTATACAACCCTGACCCGGCCCGATATTTTTCATCATTACTATCTTCAGCAGTTTCGACTCCTTGTCGACAGTCACAGCGTCCCGCTTGAGGTCGGCCTGAGCAACACGCAGATTCCGATTCATTTCGCGCTTGGGGAAGATTTCCATGTCGAGCAGGATATGTCGCCCGAGCAGATTCAGAACCTGCCCTATGTCTTCGATCAGCCGGATCTGTCTGTTCTCGACGATCAGGTGCCGAATTGTACGTATATTCCGGGGCCGGGCGAGCCGAAGCCGCTTTCGCTCTTTACCGCCCCGCGCGTCGATCTCTCTCTCATGCGCCTGCGCCATTACACCGGTACGGCCGCCCGACACTTTCAGAATTATGTGATTTTCACGAACTATCAGTTTTATATCGACGAGTTTTCGCGCATTTGCCATGAACTGATGAGCGAGACCGACAATCCCGATATCCGGCGGGAGCGCGAGCAATATTCGGCGTTTGTCGAGCCGGGGAACAAAATCACCGCAAACCGGAATCTGGCGGATAATCCGGTGACGGATCATCCCGGCGCGCACCTCGCGCGCCTGCCCCAGATGCCGGCCTATCACCTGATGCGCCCGGACGGCTCCGGGATCACGATGATCAATATCGGGGTCGGACCGTCGAATGCGAAGACGATCAGCGACCATGTCGCGGTCCTGCGCCCGCATGCCTGGCTGATGCTCGGGCATTGTGCGGGGTTGAGGAATTCTCAAAGTCTGGGCGATTACGTCCTCGCGCACGGCTATCTGCGCGAAGACAATGTCATGTACCGCGATCTCCATCCGAGCATTCCCGTTCCGCCGCTTTCTGAAATCCAGCTTGCCCTTGAGAAAGCGGTTTCGATGGTGACGGGATTCAATGGCTACGATCTGAAAAAGATCATGCGGACGGGCACGGTCGCGACCATCGACGACCGGAACTGGGAATTGCGCGCCGTCGTGCATCAGAACCGGCGCCTCAGCCAGAGCCGGGCGATTGCGCTCGACATGGAATCGGGAACGATTGCCGGAAACGGATTCCGGTTCCGGGTGCCGTACGGGACGCTCCTGTGCGTGTCCGACAAGCCGCTGCACGGCCAGTTGAAACTGCCCGGCATGGCCGACGCCTTTTACCGGGAACGGGTGGATCAGCACCTCCAGATCGGGCTTCTGGCGATGGCGCTCCTGCGCGATATCGGGCCGGAGCGTCTGCATTCCCGTAAATTGCGGAGCTTTAACGAGGTTGCGTTTCAGTAATAAAGATCGGAATGAAAGGGCCGGTGCCGTATGGCCGGAAACAACGATATTTCTGAGATAATAGAAAGAAATGCACGGGTCGAGGCCGACAAGGCATGGGAGACCAGCCGGACCCGGAAAGCCTGTATCGTTCTGGTAACCTATCTTCTGGCAACGCTTTTGATGTGGATGTCGGGCGTTGAGAAGCCGTGGTTGGGTGCGCTCGTTCCGTCTTTGGGATATTTTTTGTCGACCCTCAGTCTTTCGGCGCTCAAAAATTTCTGGATGAGAAACATATACCGGAAGCCGTGAAGAGGGTAGCCGGTGCAAAAAAATACGGATTTTCCAATCAAATACTTGACCTTTTCAGGAAACTTCCATAGTTTGCCCTTCATTGTTTTGGCGGACGGTCTGTCCGGCATTTCCCAAGACCGCGTAGCTCAGCTGGTAGAGCAACTGACTTTTAATCAGTAGGTCCGGGGTTCGAACCCCCGCGCGGTCACCACCATTTCCATAATATTATTCTCCCGCAAAATTTGCTGTATCCCTTCATTACCAATACTTATAGGGTTTTTGTCATTTTTCAGTAAGTGCTCAAAACGCCGAATTTTTGCATTCTACCGTATATTTTGTCTCCAATATGCCCATATTCTCCACAAGTCAGTAGGTCTTGGAAAAATCTTCCCCTACTGAAAATATACAGCTTTTCCGGTGCTTTCGGAGATATCGCTATTTTTATGTTTTTAACGCACAAATGCCTAGCATTTTTTGATTTGTAACCAAGCCATTATTTTGTTTAGGCCAAGAGAAAATTAAAGGAGTTTATGTTATCGATGAAACGGGATACTGTAAAAAAACACGCTGAACCTAAAGGAGGCGGGAAAGAGGTAGCGATATGGATGGTTTAACCAAATCACAGAAAATAAGAATTTCTCTAACAATTATTTGGAGTGTAATAGCAGCGCTATTTTCAGGAATGGCAGCACAAGAATATTCGTCATTTAATTTTGTCACGTTTTTAGGTGTGTTCATGTTTCTGAGTCTTCCAACACTTCTATATTGGCTTGGTTTTTGGATTTGGGGAGACGGTTATTTATTTAAGTTAATATCTTGGCCTTTCAGAAAAATATTTATCAGGGAACAAGATAGTAAAGAAACTACTGTAGGACGAAAAGTTTTGGCAGGTTGTCTTGCTGTACTAGTTTTTATACTGGTGGGGGCATTAATTAATGTAGTAGAAGAGGTTCCTAAGTACATATTTACAAGCTTTTCAGAGCGCGCCTTAAGAAATGTAGAGGCTTTAGCTGCAATATTGGTATTGATTATAGCTGTTTTGGCAGCAGGAAAAACATATCGTTTTGTTGCGGGATCAAAAGAGAAGGAAGCTGAAAATCAGCAAGAAGACTCTCAAATTGAGATTTCAAAAAAATACAAGATTGTGGGCCATTCAATCACTGCGCTAGGTGTTGTTTTTGCGCTTGTAATGATTTTTGTATCCGCAAATGAACAACAAATATCAGCAGCTTATTTGTTTGGAGAAGTGATAGGCGCATCCGTACTTTTTGGAGTGTTTGTTATTTTATTAATTCCTAAAAAATGGATGAAGGTGTATCAAACACCAATTTTGTCAGTTGTGTTTTTGGCATCCTCAATATTCATCGGCTATCCTCAATATAAAGAAGCAAGGGATGCTCGTCATGCAGCACTGTCAATGGCAGAAGCTATCGAACAAGAATACATTGCCGCTGCAACGGCTGAAAATATAGAGGATATAAAGGTTTCATCTATAAAGGTGCCAGCATCAAATGAAATGGCACCATTTATGAATTTGATTAGCGATTCACGAGAAAGAGCTGCAGCTATCATAATCGATTACGCCAATTCATTCCCTGCTGGTTTTGAGGAAATTTTGGCCCCAGAAATGCTTTCAAACATTACTTCTATTCGCACATCCAAAGAAAGTGTTGTTAGGATTTTAAAGACTATTCCTTCCTATAAAATGCGAGCCAAGAACCACTTTAATAACATGGAAGCTGAGATTCAATCGCTTGATATAAATCAAGAGCTAAAGTCCGGAGCACTTGAAGGTTTTTTGAAAAATAAAGATTCCGGTATTGCTTCCTTTGAAGAATATTTTGCAATCCAAGAGGGTATGCTTCAGGAGTTTGTATCGATCTTAGAACTAATGGAAGATGCTTATGGGACTTATGAATTTGAAGAAGATGGTCAGGTATTGTTTCTGCATGATCGCCACATAGAAAGGTATAATGACCTGATGGCATCAATCACTAACTACGTCCTCTTGGAAAAAGAGTGGGGTGAAAAAGTTCAAGCCAATGAGCTTTCTGCCGTAAAAAAGATGAAAGAACAATACAGCGAGTAGTATGAAAGTTCCGACTTTTTCTTAAACGAATAAATGGTGTATACGAACTTTTTTGAAAATTTTCGGAAAAAAGAGATTGTTTTTCAGTAAGTTAAAATGGAGATTTTATTTATTTTTTAGTCGCAAAGGTCACCAATTGAAATCGAAAATCCAGGCAGGAAAATGTGTTGAATGGCGTCCCCGGCGGGATTCGAACCCACGGCCCCAGGATTAGGAATCCTGTGCTCTATCCTGCTGAGCTACGGGGACAGGCTTTTTTTCATCGTATCATCGAATAGCTGACAAGTTCTTAAGATTCAAGACACAAAAACGCTATCCCCTGTTTGTCCGGGGAATACGCGCCTGAATGCGGCGGCAGACATGTTTTCTCCCGGAGAGGATGGGGGATGGGAGCAAACACCTAACGGATATAAAGGTGAACTTCGTTCGTCTTGGCCTCCGGAGAGGGCGAATACGACAGGTCAATCCGGTCAAGCGGCATGCCCATTTGCGTCAGGGTTCTCAGGACTTTTTCGGCGTTTCTGCGGGCTTTCGTGCTTTCGATGGCTACCTGTGCCGCATTGCCCGCTGTCGGATGGACGGCGATCAATTCGAACTGGGCGCGGGGATAACGTTCAAGAGCTTCACGAACGGCCATATAAACCGCTTGTTCATATGCGACATCCGGCTTGTCAAAACGGATTTTAACAAGAGGGCGAGGACCGGAGAGCTCCTGCTGTTGAGGGCGTCCGCCGCCGAGAGAGGCCAGTGTGACTCCCGAGAAAGGACGGTTGGCGAGTGATTTTCCGTACAGGTCGCCATTCGTTACGGCAAGAGCCATCGTCCGCAGGTTTGTACGCTCTGTCGCAAGGTAAGAGGCCGTTCGTGTGATATCGTCGTTAACATTATTGAGCAGACGGTCAATGACGACCATCGTATTGTTGATCGAATCTTCAAGCCGGGCCAGCCGGGCATGGTCTTCTTCTACGGCTCCGGAGAGGGAATACGTTGCCCGGGCCGCTTCCAGAAGGAAGGAAGCCATGGAAGAGACATGAGACACCTGCATGGCCAGATCGTTCAGGCGGGCCACATTATTCGCCAGCCCTTCGAGGCTTTGCTGGGAAAGGGACAGACGCTTGACCAGACGGGGGTTGCCCGGTGTCGTTCCCGATTGAAGCTGTGTACTGATCGTCGCGACATTGGCATAATACTCGGCGGCTTTGGCTTGTCCGTTTTCCTCGATATTCCCAAGAGCGTCCACGAGGTCGGAGACCTGTGTCTGGAGCGTAATGAGTTCTTTGCGCAGGGCATCGACTTTCCGCCCGACAACCGTATCGCTCTCATCGAAATAATCGGGGTCCATGAGCATATCCGGAGAAATCTCGGGAAGAGGCTCCGGGCGGCTGTACAGGCGGCTGTGCATTTCCAGCGGAACCGGTTCGTCCGAAATGACCAGGGTCGGCGTTCTTGTCGCTGCCGCCAGCCCCATCATACCCGAATCCGGCGCATCTCTTGCGACCGCAGGAAAGGAGAATGCCACAGTAACGCAGGCCACGCTGCCGAGAAGCAAGGGCCTTGTGTTTTCCGGGGCAGTCATAATGCGTCGGATGAACGAGTCCATATCAATTATCCTGTTAATTATCCTGTTATCCTGAGACCCACGACCGCGATTCCGGATCGTATAGCTTTGACGTATGATTCTTCACTCAACAGTATATAAGTCAAGAAAAGGCACGTACAGTCCTATTTTCTTCTTATTTTTAGAAATGCACGGAGGGAAGGCTTGCAATCCGGAAATCTTTGAGCTATCTTGCGCCCACTTTGCCGCCATGGCTATGCGGCAAACCGTCTTTGCGCCCGTAGCTCAATTGGATAGAGCGTCTGACTACGGATCAGGAGGTTGGGGGTTCGAATCCTCCCGGGCGCGCCATAGCTTACAATCGGTTAAATTTAGCATCTGATCGAAGGGTTTTTTCAAGGTATAACAAAGCCTTGGCCCTTTTAATTCGAGGTTCGCAAATACAAAATTGATGAGCTGGCGTTTTTGCTCAATGGTCGAATTGGCAAAGAGATCGTAGGATTCCACGGCCAGGTTAAGAAGGGCCAGGAAAGCGTCCTTAAAAGCGTCATCGGCGCTGCGCGCGCCTTTCAGGCTGTTTTCAAGGGTTTGTTGCCGCTGACGAATTTGGGTTTTCTTAGCCTCAAAATCTTTGCGTTCTACGGTGCCGTCCAAGAGCAAATCCATCAGTTTATCGAGGCGGTTTTGGCAAAGCGTGTATTCTTTTTGCCATTCGCCGACCTGCCGCCGCAGGAAAGAGCGCTCCGATTTTTCAGTATCGCGGAGATATTCGCGCAAATCTTCCATAATTTCAGGAGCAATGCCGAGGCCGCGGAACACATCTTCGATTTGCTCAAGAACTTTTTCCTCGCGTACCCACTGGATTTTCTTCGGATTATCCGGTTTCCAGCAACGCAAATACGTCCATTCTGCTGTCTTGCCGCTTTTGTACACGCGCTTTTTGGTATCGGCCGTCACCGTGCGGCCTGTGGTGGCGCACGTTAGAAGGCCGCGGAAGACATATTCTTTTCCGGCATATTTGAAAGGCTTTTTATGCCAGCCCTTCATCACGGCCTGACATTCATCAAATAGGTCTTTTGAAATCAAAGGCTCATAACGATGTTCGTAAATCTGGCCCTTGATCTTCATAAAGCCGTAATAGAACGGGTTTTGAAGCAAGGCGTGAATGTAGGAGCGCGTGGGCGGATTTTTGACATTCACGGCCTTGAGGCCCCAATTCTTCGCCATGGTAGTCATTTCGGAAAGCGTATGCGCGCCGGTGGCGTAGGTTTCAAACAGCTTAACCACCAAAGGCGCGCGCTCGTCATCGACAATAATGTCGCCGCGGCCACGTTCGCTTTTGATATTCAAATATCCAATCGGCGCGCGGCCAATCCATTCGCCAAGCCGGATTTTTTGCTCAATGGAGCGCTTGACGTTATCGCGCATGCTATCAATGTAGGACTGCGCCATAATAACGCCCATCGACCACATCAGGCGCTCTTGAGACGCGGAGTCCTTGTGGATCACGTAGTTTTCGGTGTTGAAATGAAGCTCGATCTTTCCCTGTTGGATCAGGGCATCGAGCAAGGGATATTCCTTGAAAGAGCGCTGCACCCGGTCAACCTTGTCCGCCACAATAGCGACAGGCTGCTTTTGGCTTTTGACGAATTTAACCAGTGCCATAAATTGCTTGCGGTCGCCGGAGGTTGAGGATTCTACAATGGAAAAAGTTTCGATGATTTCAAGGCCGCGGCGCGCGCAATAGGTTTCAAGGCGGTGTTTTTGCGCGTCAATGGAATAGCCTTCTTCCTGCTCTTTGGACGAAACGCGGGCCAAAATAACGGCTTTTCTGGCTTGCAAGGCAGGAAAATCAACAATTTGCGTACTATTCATCCTCCGCATCGAGGCCTCTTTGACGCTTGATTTCAAGCATTAATTTGCCGAATCCAATGAAATTTTGTGTGGCTTCATTAGCCTCTCTTTCGGAAATTCCATCCGGGTATGGGGCGCGGATGGAGTCTTTCAGTTTTTGATAGGATTCCGTGCGGAAATTATGCTCTTCAGGCTTACTCATAGTTCCATTTTAAAACCATGAGAGAAGCCCGAAAATTGAAGATCGAAATAAACTGAAAGTTCAGTGCGGTTGACGAAAATGTCAACCTGTCAGCTAGTGTCCAGTCAATCGTGTAATGTCGGATAGAGTCTTTTGAGTTTTGTTCTGGCGTTGTCGATGGAGAATTGCCAATCGACCTTGGCGTTTTTGTTG
>JANQFU010000077.1 GCA_028277665.1 Alphaproteobacteria bacterium
ATGCGCAATGGTCGAGAGGCGATGCGCGATGGCAATCACGGTTTTGCCTTTCATCAGCTCTTTCAGGCTTTCCTGAATCAGTTTTTCGGATTCGCTGTCGAGGGCCGATGTGGCTTCGTCAAGAATGAGGATCGGCGCGTCTTTCAGGATCGCGCGTGCAATCGCGATTCTCTGCCTTTGCCCGCCCGAGAGTTTCACGCCCCGTTCTCCAACAAGGGTTTCGTAACCTTGCGGCAAGGCCGAGATAAACTCATGCGCATGCGCTTTCTTTGCAGCTTTGATGACCTCCTCATCCGTCGCATTCAGACGGCCGTAGCGAACGTTATCCATCAAAGAGCGGTGAAACAAAGAGGTATCCTGAGGGATAAGAGAAATATTGCGGCGCAACGAATCCAGTTCTACGTCCATGATGTTCTGTTCGTCAATTTCAATATGACCGGATTGTATGTCATGAAAGCGTAACAACAAATTGACCAGCGTTGATTTTCCCGCGCCGCTCGGCCCCACAAACCCTGTTTTTTGGCCCGGAGGGATGTGAAGATTAAAATCTCGGAAGAGAATTTCTGTATTCAACTCCGTCTCATGGCGGAAATCGATGTCCTTGATATGGATATCCGGGACATTCCGGATATTGAGAACGCCCTTCCCGTCTTTCTGTCCGTAGGGAACCACGATCGTCTTTACAGCATCATCCATCATGCCGTATTCGCTCGAAATCTCGTTCATGGATTGTGAGAAGACCCAGAATGTTCTGGCGATGTTCAGAAGCATTGGCAGCATCATGGCGATCTGCCCCGGCGTTATGTGTCCCTGCTGCCAGTGCCAAATCATAAAAATCAGCATGGGAGAAAAATTCAGATACCACATGCCTTCTTTAAAGACATCCGCATAAGCCAGAAAAAGATCATGCCTGAACTCTTTTTTTTGCAGAATTTTCGACTGTCCGGCGATGAGCGTTTTTTCCCTGCCTGCCGCCGTGTTTGAGAAGACGGAAGAGATATTGCTTATAATATCAACGAATTTCCCGGTCAGGAGACTCCTTTCCTCCGAAACATCACTCGACATTGCATTGATTTTCGGAATGGTCCAGAGCATGAAAGACGTAAAAATGAACATCCATATCAGCAGGACAACGCCAAAACTCCAATGAACGGAGAAAAAGACAACCAAAACAGTCAAGGAAATAAAAACGGCGTCCATTCCGTCATACAAAGATGCCTTCAGGATCCTGCTGATGTTGTTGGCTGTCTCTGTTGCCTTCGCAGCAAGGCGGCCTGAAAAATCATTCTGAAAATATTCCAGATTATGGCCGATAAGATAGTTCGACAGCATCGTCCTGACGTCATATCTCACGCGGCGGTCGATGTTAACGAGCAGAATACGCCGTATGCGGGAGGGGACTGCATCGAGGAAAAAATACAAGCCGACAATTGTTAGAAGGAGAGGCGTAATATTTTCCCATATCCTTGAACGATCATCCTCATAATTCGCAAGAATGTCGATGACCTCGCCGATAAAATATAAGGCGGTCTGGATCCCTGCCGGCACGACGAAGGCGCAAAGCATGAAACCGGCGAATAACCATCGATGCCTTTTGATAAAGAAAAACAAAAATTTTCCCGGCGATGAAGGTAGCGCGTTATTCACCTAAAAAACCTCCGCTTTGCATGTGCCACAGGCGCGCATAAAGGCCCCCGTGTTTGAGGAGGTCTTCGTGGGTCCCGTCCTCGACGATCCGGC
>JANQFU010000041.1 GCA_028277665.1 Alphaproteobacteria bacterium
AGCGGAAACCGGTTCCGGCTTCGCTCTCCATGCGCACTTTCATTGCGCCGCCTTTGCTTGCCATTTTCTGCACTCACATCTGTTCGCGTTTAAAATCGATGCCGTACCATAAGCATATTCGGGCAGGAGTCAAGATTTTTGTTGGGTTTCACCCAATGTTTACGTTCATCGCAGTTCTTATTTTGAATTGTGAGGGCTTTAATTCATCTGGACTTACGCAAAGCGCGTATACTCTCTTCCTGCAAATAAGGCTCCAGGGGACATCTAAGGTGGTTTTTACGCTTCGTTCGTTATTTTTGTTCTTGTCTCTCAATCCCAGCGATAAAGGTATCAATCAGGTATCCAGCCATATCAGGGGCGGTGTTCTTATCGCTCACGATTGAGATTTTTCCTGTCTCTTGCAAAAAACATAAGCCATGCACTGATGCCCATAAAACGCGTGCGGCGACTTTTCTTGTCTTGTTTTGTTTCGAGATGAAATAAGGCTCCAACAAATTTTCAAGTGGTGTAAATAGCTGATCAACCTTCTCATGGTACCAGCTAGCATCTGTTCGGTTCTCAGTAACTTTAAGGTTAAATAGCATCAGCCAATATGGTCTGTGTTCTTTTGCAAACTCCATATAGTGCTGAGCCATTGCCTTCATATTTTTAATGGGTGATTTTTCAGGATCATTGCATTTTTGATCGCTTAGAGTTGCCAAAAGGAGATCGAGTGTTTTGGCATTAAGCTGCAGATATAGATCATCCATTGAGCTAAACATGTTATATATCGTGCCTGGCGCATAACCTATATTTTTGGCAATGCGACGAGCGGTTAAACCTTCAAATCCGTATTTTTCAATGATTCTCCAGGACTCTTTAATGATGAGAGCCTTTAATTCTTCACGCGTATGATCACTTCTTCGTGCCATTTGGATCTCCTTTATATCTTTATTATCACATTTTTTTGAACAGTGTTCAATATTTTTGTTGAGCATTGTTCAGAATTATGCCATTATTAAAACTAAACAAGGTTCAAAACTATTTAGGTTTTTATGAAATACACTGATTTAACAATATGATAGGGTTAAGGCGATGGAATTGCTTGCGCTTCTTATAGGACTATTCTTTCTTGTCACAATTTTTATGCCGTGGGTTAATCACGCACGGGTTGGCTCTATGAAGAGCGATATTGATAGCCTCCAAAGCCGTGTTCGTGACTTAGAAGATAAACTTTATGGCGGCAAAGAAATAAGGCCTTCAACGTCACAAGCTTTATCGCGATCATCCAGTGCTGTTCGTGATGATAAAGGCATCTACGTTTCTGATGCTGACAAAGCGGAATGGCAAGGGCGTGCCCAAAAAGCATCAGGGAAAGCCGAAGAGGAAGTCGTGCAAGAACAGGTTGAAGAGTTCTTTGAGCCTGAAACTCCTGTTGCGCCGGTTCCCCATGTTAAAAAGAGTGTAGAAAAGACAGACTGGGTCGAAAAAGCGCAAAGTACGTTTGAACAGAATATCGCTACTAAGTTGCCTGTTTGGATTGGATCGATCTCTCTTATCTTTGCTGCATTTTTCCTTGTTAAATATTCTATCGAGTTTGGTTGGCTAGGACCGGTGGCGCGCGTCGCTCTGGGCGGATTATTTGGAGCAGGATTACTGGCCGCAGGACAGTTTGTGTCTAAAAGACCGGAAATGCCAAATGCTTTGCGCATTTCGCAAGGCCTGATAGGTGCGGGTCTCGTTGGCCTTTATGTCAGCTTGTATGCGGCTATTAATCTGTATGGGCTTTTGCCGCCTGTTCCCGGTTTTGGAGGTATGAGCGTTGTTACTGCTTTAGCTGTTATCCTGTCTCTAAGGCATGGGCAGCCTATCGCAGTTTTCGGACTTCTTGGCGGTCTTTTAACGCCAGCTTTGATTGGTTCTGATGAGCCCAATGCGATTGCTTTTTTCACATATCTGTTCCTGTTATTCAGTGGCTTGTTTGTTGTGCTGATCCGTAAAGGGTGGTGGGCATTGGCTATTATTGCATTGCTGGGCGTATTTGGCTGGTCTGCAATGTGGTTCATGCTTGCCTTCGCAGCGTCCGATGCCTTTGTTCTTGTGCTCTTTGCTATAGCTTTAACAGCAGTTGTATTGGCAGCAACTGGTAAACGTATTGCTGATAATACGCTTGAGCCGCAAGAGAAATATCCCGTTCATCTTTTAAACGCAGCAGCCATTGCTGGTGGTGTTCTCACAATTATATGGCTCAGCTTTAAGGTGACTTTGAGTCTGTTTGATTGGTCGATGTTAGGCCTGCTAAGTTTGGCGCTCATAACCCTTGCTTACTTTAAACAGGACGTTTACCAGAAGCCGCTTTTGGTTAAGCTTGGAGCGAGTCTGATCTTATTCTTCTTTTGGGCGCAAAACGTTCCCCACCAAGTTTCTTTGGGTGACGCCTTGGCTGTGATTGCCGGTATGTCTGCAATCTATATTGGCGGTGGCGCTCTTTTGATGCGCCGGGTAAGCGACCCACGCTTCTGGGCAAATCTTCAAGCTGTTACAGCCATTTCACTTTATCTGATTGCCTATTGGGTTCTCGATTTGCCCGTATGGTTTATGCAATCATTCGGTATATTCTGGGGCATATTAAGTCTGGTGTTGGCTAGCTTGTCGATTTACCAGGCGGCGGATATCCGTGCGAAATATAAAGCAGATGACATTATCCAGGAGCATTTGGTTGCCATTTACTCTCTGGTTGCCTCTGCTTTCATTTTTCTTGGTCTGGCGATTGAATTACCCTGGGCTTATGTTCCATTAGCGATTGCCGGCCAGGTAGCTGCGACAGCTTGGGTGTATCACCGTACGGGTATCGATTTCTTAAAATACATCATGTACATCCTGACCCTTGTTTTCGTTGCGATGAATTATGAGCAGGTGTTGCTTTTCGGTAGCATCATTCTTCACAGTCTTGCTGGTGATACACCGGGGGCACGTTCCATAGGTTCTTTTGTCCTGGATGCGCCTCTTGTAAAGCTCGGCATTCCTGCTCTGCTTATGTATCTGTCTTTATCAGTTGTAATGCGCCAAGAAAACAAAGAGCATAAGAGCGATCAAAAACTCATACATGCTCTTTTTGGAACGGCTAATATTCTGGCCTTGTTTACGGCCTATTATGTGTTTCGCGACTTTTTCCATACGGGCACCGGACATATCTTCTCTTCAGAAACAGGATTCATTGAGAGAGGGATTATTACGATGACGTTGGCGGGCGTTGGTGTCGGAATAATTGAGTTTATCCGCAAGCATGATGCCCCGTTCTTAAAACCGTGGGGCGTTGGTATATTCCGTATGGCAATGATCCGCTTTGTGTATTTCGACTTTTTCTTACACAATCCGTACTGGTCAAGCGAGCAGTTTGTAGGCAACATGCCTATCTTAAATGGCGTGACGATGACTTATGGATTAGGTTTGCTGGCGGTGGTTTGGGCCATTCAAAACCGTGGCTTGATTGCTAAAACAGACTTTATGCGTAAACTTTATGGCGCGATTGCCCTGGCATCGGTCTTTGCGCTGACATCTCTAAATGTTCGTCAGTATTTCCATGGCGGCTTTTTAGAGCAAGGCGGAATGAGTTCAGCTGAGCTATATGCCTACTCTGTGATATGGCTCCTAACCGGCTTGGCGTTCTTAACTGCAGGCATCAAATTTCAAAACAAGACGGCGCGCATGGTGTCCATAGGCTTCATTGCTCTGGCAGTCTTTAAGGTTTTTCTTTTTGATGCTGGAGAACTTGAGGGATTGTACCGCATCTTTTCATTCCTTGGTTTAGGTGTTTCATTGATTGGTCTAAGCTATTTCTACACACGTTTTGTCTTTAATTCTCCAAAGAAAAAGGAGATAGAAAATACGTAATATCTTCAAAGTCATTTTTAGTGTTCTTGTGCTGATCTGTTTTACCCATCCGGTTGTGGCTGATGATGGCAATAAAGAACTTGTTATACTTCTTCATGGTATTGGTCATGCGGAATGGAATATGGCCGGCATTGAATCTGCTCTTCAAAAAGCGGGCTATAAAACGTTAAATATTGGCTATCCATCGCTAGAGAAAAACCTCGCCGAGCTTTCTAGGTTTCTTGATAAAGAATTAGAAAAAAAGCGTGTTTGGGAGAATTCTTATCACAAGATTCATTTTGCAACGCACTCAATGGGGGGTCTTGTCGTTCGTACATATTTGAATGATCGTAAGAAGAATATGTCCGATAAAAATCTTGGACGAGTTGTAATGCTGGCACCCCCACATGGAGGGAGTGAAATCGCAGATTTTCTGAAAGATTTTCCCCCTTATCAATGGGTATTTGGCCCTGCAGGAAAAGAACTAACCACTGAACAGCAAATAAAAACCAAAACAGATGTTTATTATGATTTGGGAATTATAGCGGGAAACAAAGAGTGGCCGTATATTATAGCTGCGCATATCATACCCGGTGACAGTGATGGCCGTGTTGCATTGGAGAAAACGAAACTCAAGGGCATGAAAGACCATGTGACGTTATCAGCGACACATAGCTTTATTTCTTGGAAACCATCGGTTCACAAGCAAATCGTATATTTTCTAAAACATGGGAAATTTAAGCATGAAAATTAATCAATTTTCACTTCTTAAAGACAGGCGTTTTTTGCCATTGTTTATTACGCAATTTTTCGGTGCGTTTCATGACAATGTTTTTAAGAATGCTCTCGTCGTTTTACTGCTTTATGGCGTTGCCCTAAATGCTGAAGGGAATGCTGAAAATACTGAGCTTTTGGTAACGGCAGCAGCAGCTTTGTTTATCTTGCCCTTTATTCTGTTCTCGGCATTTGGCGGACAACTGGCTGATAAGTTTCCCAAACAAAAAATTATTCGAAAGATAAAGCTGGCTGAAATTGCTATTGCACTCTTGGGCGCAGCTTCACTATTTAGCGGCTCAGTTGTTTTATCGTTTATGGCTTTATTTGCCTTGGGCTCACAGTCTGCGTTTTTTGGGCCAAGCAAATATGCGATTTTGCCAGACCATTTGAAAACCAATGAATTGATTGCTGGTAATGCATTACTGAATACCGGTACATTTTTAGCGATTTTGCTGGGAACTATTGCCGGGACTGTTCTTATTACACTCGGAACAGGCATATGGATTGTTTGCGGTCTTATTATCTTCTCTGCTGTTTTGGGCTATATCTCTAGCCGGTCTATTCCCGAAACCACGCCTAAAGCTCCCGATCTAAAGCTTGATTTCAATCCGATTACAGAAACAATCGACCTTTTACGTTACGCATTTTTGCAAAGACGTGGCGTGGTTCTTTCTATTCTCGGCGTGGCGTGGTTCTACTTTTTGGGCGGCATGTTCACGGCTCAGTTTCCGAACTTCACAAAAGGAACGCTTGGAGCTGATGAAACGGTCCTTGCCCTCTTTTTGATGATTTTCTCGATTGGTATTGCGATTGGCGGCCTTTTGAACAACAGGCTTCTAAAGGGGCGTGTTGAAGCAGTTTATGTTCCGTTGGCTGTGCTAGGCATCACGATATTCTCTATCGACCTCTATTTTGCCTCAGGGGTTTCTGGGGGTATTGAAAAAAGTGCTGAGTTGCTTGGTTTAACTGCTTTTGTAAGCTCCCCTGCAAGCTGGCGCATTCTTTTTGACGTTTGGATGATTGCGCTTTGCGGTGGTCTATTCGTTGTACCGCTGAATGCCATTATCCAGCATTACACAGATGAAAAGCAGCGCGCTCGCATCATTGCCGGTAGCGCGATTTTAAATGCGATTTTTATATTTGGTTCAGCGGCACTCTCTGCATATCTGATTATAAAAGGCTGGGAGATTAGAGAATTGTTCCTTGCTTTTGCACTCATGAATGCAGCCGTGGCCATTTATATTTGCAGGCTCCTGCCTGATTATCTCTTCAAAAGCTTCATGCAGGGCATATTCAAGCTTCTCTATAAAGTTGAAGTCAAAGGCTTGGAGAATTTTGAAAAAGCTGGAGACCGTGTTGTCATCGTGAGTAACCATGTTGCGTTACTTGATCCTCCGTTATTGGCAGCTTTTATCCCTGGAAAGCCAATGTTTGCCGTAAACAGCTTTGTCGCTGAATGGCCAATATTGAAGGCGTTGAAGAACATTGTAAATTTCTTTCCGCTTGATCCGACTAACCCGTTTTCTATCAAATCGCTCATCAAGGAAGTCGAGAAAGATAAGCATTGTATTATCTTTCCTGAAGGTCGCCTGACTGAAACTGGAGCCTTGATGAAGGTTTATGAAGGGCCGGGTATGATTGCTGATAAATCGGATGCAATGATTTTGCCTGTGCGTTTGGATGGTGTTCAGCATACGCCCTTCGCACGCTTGAAAGGAAAAGTGCCGCTGAAGAGCTTTCCTAAAATCACCATTACAATTTTGCCGCCTCGTAAGTTCAAAATTGATAATGATCTTTCTGGTCGCGCGCGCCGTGCTGCTGCTGGGCGGCAGTTATACGATGTCATGGAAGACATGATGTTTGTGACTGTCGATCGGGAGCAAACACTCTACGACGCCTTGTTAAAGGCGCGTCATGTGAATGGAGACAATGAAGTCATCGTTGAAGATGCTGAATTCAAGCCGATGAAGTTTAAGAAGCTCCTTCAAGGATCGCTCGTGCTTGGGCGCAGAATTTCTGCTATCACGAACAAATCCGAGAGCGTGGGTGTTCTTTTGCCGAACTCTGTTGGTGCGGTTGTGACGTTCTTTGGTTTGCAGGCTTTTGGGCGCGTTCCGGCTATGCTCAATTTTTCTGCCGGTGCACAGGCTTTAACGTCTGCGTGTCAAACTGCGAAGATTAAAACGGTTCTGACCTCTAAACGCTTTGTCGAATTAGGTCGTTTGGAAGAGATTATTGAGGAGATCGCCAAGCATGCTGAGGTTGTTTATCTGGAAGATATCAAGGAGCAGATTGGTTTCGGCGATAAGCTTTATGCGCTGACGGCTAACCCTGCGCGCGTTCATAAAAAGCATGGTGTGAGGCCGGATGATCCTGCGCTTGTACTGTTTACGTCTGGATCAGAAGGCATGCCAAAAGGCGTTGTACTCTCTCATGCTAATATCATGAGCAACATTGTTCAGCTTTCATCCCGTGTGGACTTTAATAGACAGGATATCGTTTTCAACTGTCTTCCTATGTTCCACTCTTTTGGTCTGACGGGCGGAACACTTTTACCGATCCTGTCTGGTGTAAAAACCTTCCTGTACCCAAGTCCTCTGCATTATCGCATTGTGCCAGAGATGATTTATTCAACGAATGCGACAATCATGTTTGGAACAGATACGTTTCTCAATGGCTACGCACGTGTTGCGAACCCGTATGATTTTTATCGTATGCGTTACATATTTGCAGGCGCGGAAAAGGTCAAAGAAGAAACACGGCAGACTTATATGAACAAATTTGGGGTCCGTATTCTGGAAGGCTACGGCGCAACGGAAACTGCGCCCGCTCTAGCCGTTAATGCACCAATGCATATGCGTCCTGGCAGCGTTGGCCGTTTGCTTTCAGGCATTGAATACAGACTGGAAGACGTTCCCGGCGTTGATGAGGGTGGACGCTTATTCGTCAAAGGTCCGAATGTGATGCTTGGCTACTATCGCGCCGATAATCCGGGCGTTTTGGAGCCGCCAGTTGATGGTTGGTATGACACTGGCGATATCGTTGATATTGATGAACAAGGTTACGTGAAGATTTTGGGCCGCGCGAAACGGTTTGCCAAAATCGCTGGGGAAATGGTGTCGCTCACCAGTGTTGAAGCCATGATCCAGAAAGTTTATCCCGATGCTCAGCATGCAGTTGTGACGCTGCCTGACCCACGTAAAGGAGAGCAGCTTGTATTTGTGACAACACAAAAAGATGCGAATAAAAAAGACCTTTCTGCTTATGCTTCTAAGAACGGTGTGAGTGAGTTAGCTGTGCCTAAAACTGTTATAGAAGTTGATAAGATGCCTGTTCTGGGTAGCGGTAAGACGGATTACACGGCTTTACAAGCTTATGTTGAAGATCAGTTGGTGAAGGCGGCATGATAAGCGTCTACGATCTAAAATCCCGTTTTCAAGACTTGCTCAGGCCCCTCTGCAAAAGCCTTGCGGATAAAGGCGTAACAGCTAACCAAGTCACTATAACGGCGTTAGTATTAAGTGCTCTATATGGCGTGCTTCTTTGTCTCAACATTCCACTGCTTTGGATATTCCTACCCGTCTTTTTGTTTGTTCGTATGGGGCTTAACGCGATTGATGGGATGTTGGCGCGTGAGCATAACATGAAGTCCAGGCTCGGCATGGCACTCAATGAATTAGGAGATATTGTATCTGACACAGCTCTTTTCATTCCTTTTATTTTCTATGCGCCAGAAGCGATATGGGCTGTGGGGGTATTCATTTTGGTGGCGGCGCTGAGCGAGTTTTGCGGTGTTCTTGCTTTTATGATGAGTGGGGAGCGCCGTTATGATGGACCGATGGGGAAGAGTGATCGCGCGGCTGTCACAGGTGTTCTTGGCTTTTTGATTGGACTTGGGATTTCACTGCAAGGTGTATTGGGCTGGATTTTTGTGCTCTTAACGATTCTATGTGTCTGGTCATGTATCAATCGCCTGCGCTCGGCTTTAGAGGAATAGAGACGCTTATGATCAGTTTTTTGGATGATCCTGTTCATTTCGGTATTGGCGTTGTGGTTGCCTTATTGACCGCTGCAACACTGATCGTATTTGGGCTGACAAAGGCAAAGCCGGATAAAAATTTCAAAGAGTTAACAAATCGCGTGAAAAGCTGGTGGGTGATGATTGCGATCTTTTCGATTGCACTGTTATCTTCGCCGATCGTTTCTGTCATTTTCTTTGGATTGATAAGCTTTCTAGCTTTTAAAGAATATGTTTCTGTTATTCCCTTACGCAAAGCAGACAGAAGAGTTTTATTTTGGGCATATTTGACGATCCCTGTTCAATTCTATTTTGTAGCGCAGGCTGATTATGGACTTTTCATTGTGTTTATTCCGATTTGGGTTTTCTTCCTGCTTCCGTTTCGCCTAATTCTGGCAAAGCAGACAGAAGGGTTCCTCAAATCAGTCTCGGCGATTAGCTGGGGTTTGATGATCACTGTCTTTGCAATTTCACACGCGGCCATGCTGATGCAGTTCCCTGCCACGGAAAGCCATGCAGCAGGCGGGGCCGGACTGATCTTATTTCTGGCCATCTTGAATCAGGGTAACGATGTTGCTCAGTATGTTTGGGGTAAGATGTTGGGCAAAAATAAGATTGTCCCTGATGTGAGCCCGAACAAAACATGGGAAGGATTCCTCGGCGGTGTAGGCACAACGGTTGTGATGGCCGTGCTACTGCATAGTTTCCTGACGCCTTTTAGTATCCCGTTTGCGGTGTTTATTGGAGCGATGCTGGCAGTTACGGGCTTTATTGGCGATGTTACATTTTCGGCTATGAAGCGCGATCTCAAAATTAAGGATGCGGGAGCGCTCATCCCCGGACATGGCGGTATTCTTGATCGTATAGATTCTTTGAGTTTAAGTGCTCCGCTGTTTTTCCATACGGTTCGGTTTTTCTACTATTAGGAGCTGAGTATGGAGAAAAAACTTCACAACATGCTGAGATGGGTTTTTTACGGCATCATTGTTCGCCCTATATTGCTGATCATTCTTGGTTTCAACGCAAGGCATATAGAGCGTTTGAAACCGAGGGAAGCACATCTGATTGCCGCTAATCATAACTCTCATCTAGATGCGATGGTGTTGATGAGTTTGTTCAAGCTAGCAGATTTACCCAAGGTGAAAGTTGTTGCTGCGAAAGACTATTTCTGCAGGACGCCTTTCATGACGTGGTTTTCAATAAATGTGATTGGTATTATTCCGATTGATCGAGGCGGTGAGAGCGAAAACCCCATTCAGCCCGTCATGGATGCTTTAGATCAGGATTTTACAGTGATCATTTTTCCAGAAGGGTCGCGTGGTGATCCTGAACAGCAGGCCCCCCTAAAATACGGCATTACCAAGGTGCTCGAAGCTAAACCGGAAATCCAGATCACGCCCGTTTATATGTATGGCCTTGGCAAGGCATTGCCTCGCGGTGAAGCGCTATTGGTGCCGTTTGTGTGCGAGATTAATATTGGAGAGCCTTTAAGGTGGGACAATGACCGCACAAAGCTTATTAAAAATCTGCAGGATAGTTTTGATGCTTTGAAAAAAGAAATTGAGGTCAAGCCTTGGGGATGACAGGGGCAATAAAAACACGCATGGTCAGCTTTGTTTGGGGATTTTCTGAGGCGACGTTCTTCTTCTTCGTTCCAGACATCTGGCTCAGCCGTATTGTGCTCGAAGACAAAAAAGAAGCTTACATCAACATTGCTTGTACAACGCTTGGTGCTTTGTTTGGTGGTGCTGTTCTGTATTTTCTGGCCTTAAGTTATTTTGACGACATTCGCGGCCTTCTTGATCTCATACCAGGTGTTTCAAATACTATGGTTGAGCAGACTGGAGAACAGGTTCAAGCGTTAGGAATTTGGGAAACCTTGATGACAGGAATAACATCCGGGGTTCCCTATAAAATTTATGCCTCTTGGTCCGGCTATCTAGGGCTATCCTTTGGAACTTTTCTTCTAGCCAGTGCAGTTATCCGTACGCTTCGTTTTACAGTTGTTACAGGGATAGCGCATATAGCCAGTGTCATTCTCAAGGATAGGTTGAGTGAACAAGAGATGTTTTTGCTGCATGCCGCTTGCTGGATAGTGTTCTATACTATTTACTTTTATAAATTTGGGCTGTGATTCTGCATTCATTGACGCGCCTTTGGAAATTACAAATTTTTCCGAACGGGTAGGCGCGAGTTTTCACAAATGCTTTTGGGGAAGGGGGGCGAGTATAATATGTTTATCGGGGTATAGCCTTGATTAGAACGTGTGACCTTGTCCCACAACTTCCTTTGGAATACGCTCCTGAAACGTTTTTTCCTGATTTTGTGTATTCACGCAAATCGACAAAAATATAAACGCTGCCGTGCATAGAGGTAAAATTTTTCTCATATTCCTCATTTTTTAATTCAATCGATTGATTTAATCATTTGTTTAGATATATTGGCTATCATGAAAGGATCAAGGCCAATTTGCCAAAAGGAGCAAAATGTAATGAACAAAATGGAGCAAACGGCGGAAGAAACTCTGGCAAGACATGGTGATAGTACTAAGCAGGCTCTCATTTTAGCGGGTTTAAAACTGTTTGGTGAATACGGCTTTAAAGCCACCAGCACGCGGATGCTGGCCGATGAATCCGGCGCGAATGTCGCGGCCATTCCCTACCATTTTGGCGGCAAGGAAGGGCTTTATATAGCAGTCATGGAGTATATCAATGAGCGTGTTGACGCATTTTTGACTGATAATCGCGGAGATATTGAAAAGGCTCTGGCATCAAAAACTCTGGATCAGAAACAAGCGCGTGAGATGCTTTTAAGTTTGCTCAATAATGCGGCGCAGATGTTTGTGGATTCAGATGAACCCAAAGCCTGGGCACAAATTATCATGCGTGAACAGGTTGCGCCATCAGATGCTTTTGATGTTTTTTATGACGGGCAAATGAAACAAACCCAGATAATGGCGACCACTTTGCTGGCGACCTGCATGGGCATCAATCCAAAAAGTGATCAAGCCAAAATCCGCGTCCACGCACTTTTAGGACAAATTTTGAGTTTTACGATAAGCCGGGAAAGTCTGCTGAGGCATTTGGGTGCGAAAACATTTAAGGCTGATCATGTCATGCTGATCCATGACGTGCTACGCAGCCATGCGGAAGCCTGTTTAGGTATCGAATTGAAAGGAGCCCCTTAACATGAAAAAGAAACTCATCATTCTTGTGGTCTTATTGCTGGCGGCGGGCGGTGGATATATCATCTATAGCCAGCAAAAAGATGCGCAAAACGGCCCAATATTAACCGTTTACGGCAATATCGATATTCGCGATGTAACCCTCTCGTTTCGCGTCTCCGGACGAGTTGAGCAGGTCTTGTTCGAGGAAGGCGATCAGGTCAAAAAAGGTGATGTGGTAGCTGTTCTTGACAAAGGCCCGTTTGAAGACGAACTGGCCTTGCGACAGGCTGAATTAACGCAGGCCATGGCCACGCTTAACAACGCCGAAAGTATCTATGAACGCCGCGCCGAGCTTGTGAAAACGGGCGCAGTGTCCCAGACCGCTTATGACGAAGCGCTGGCGGCGCGTGATGAAGTCCGTGCCCGCGTGGAAACAGCTATGGCCCGTGTAAATCTGGCGCAAACAAGGCTCGAGGATACGGAGATTCATGCCCCCAATAACGGTACGATCCTCACCCGCGTGCGCGAGGAAGGCGCAATTGTGGCCGAAGGCGCTCCTGTTTATACGCTGGCTTTAAGCAATCCGGTCTGGGTGCGGACTTATGTGGATGAGCCGAGTCTCGGCCATGTCTTCCCCGGGCAGAAAGCCACCGTTCAAACCGATACGGGTGATACATATCGTGGTCAGATTGGCTTTATCTCGCCGCAGGCTGAATTTACCCCGAAAAATGTCGAGACCACGCAGCTACGCACGGATCTGGTGTACCGCTTGCGCGTGATTGTGGACTCCCCCGATAACGGCCTGCGCCAAGGCATGCCTGTGACGGTTTCCATCAATAAAAGGAAAGCAGGGGAATAATCATGGCCGCGCCGATTGCTATCATCGACAATCTGACCAAGCGTTTTAAAGGCATGGACAAACCTGCCTTAAGTAGCGTGTCGGCTGAGATTGTGCTCGGCAAAATGACAGGTCTGGTCGGGCCGGATGGGTCGGGTAAAACTACACTCATACGTCATATTGTCGGGCTGATGCATGCCAATGAGGGCGCAATCACAGTGGACGGGCATGACTATAAAGTCGAGGCCGATGCTATCCACGAAATCACCGGCTATATGCCGCAAAAATTCGGCCTCTATGAGGATTTAAGCGTTATTGAAAACCTCAAACTTTATGCTGATCTGCGTTATGTTACGGGCAGGGAGCGTGAGGAGAAATTCGAAAAACTTCTGATTTTTACCGATTTGAAACGCTTTCAATCGCGTCTGGCGGGGAAGCTGTCGGGTGGAATGAAACAAAAGCTGGGCCTCGCCTGCGCGCTGATCGGCGATCCCAAGCTGTTATTGCTCGATGAGCCGAGCGTGGGGGTTGATCCGATCTCACGGCGCGAGTTGTGGAAGATGGTGCAAGAACTGCTCGGTGAAGGCATGGCTGTGATCTGGTCAACCGCCTATCTGGATGAAGCGGAGAAATGCGATACAGTAATCCTGCTCAATGAGGGCGAGAAACTGCATGACGGTCCGCCGGATGATCTGTTGAAAAATGTTGATGGGCGCACCTGGCAAATTCGCGACGTGCCGGAAAATGAACGGCGTGGCATCTTGATGGATATGCTGAAAACGGACGGCGTGATTGACGGCGTTATTCAGGGCAAACACATCCGCATTGTTACGGGAGAAGTGAATGAAAAACCCCAAGCTCCCAAAGGCGAATGGCACGCAGTCGAGCCGTGGTTTGAAGATGCCTTTATCGATATTCTGGGCGGCGGCCCGGGCGGGCATTCGCAGCTCGCCGAGGAAATGGAAGAAAAGCCGCAGAGCGACAAGCCGGTTATTGACGCGCGTGGCCTGACGAAACGCTTCGGTGATTTTACGGCTGTCTCCGATAACACATTCCAGATTAAGCGCGGGGAGATTTTCGGTCTGCTCGGCCCTAACGGCGCGGGGAAATCCACCACGTTCAAAATGATGTGCGGTTTGCTGCAACCGACCGAGGGCGATGCTTTTGTGACCGGCCTCGATCTCAAAACCGCAACATCAAAAGCCCGCGGCCGCATCGGTTATATGGCGCAAAAATTCTCGCTCTACGGCAATCTGACACTGCAACAAAATCTGAAGTTCTTCTCCGGCCTTTATGGACTGTCGGGTAAAGGGCAAAAGCACCAAATCGAGCTGATGATTGAGATTTTTGATTTTAAATCCAAGATCAGGATGAATGCAGGTGCGCTGCCGCTCGGCTATAAACAACGCCTGGCGCTGGCCTGCGCGGTGATGCACCAACCCGATGTGCTGTTTTTAGACGAACCGACCTCTGGCGTTGATCCGATCACGCGGCGCGAATTCTGGACTCATATCAATGCCATGGTTGAAAAAGGCGTGACTGTTATGGTCACCACCCACTTTATGGATGAGGCGGAATATTGCGACCGGATCGGCCTGATCTATCGCGGTGAAAATATCGCCACCGGAACGCCCGATGATTTGAAAGAACAGACAAAATCTGTTTCCGGTCTTAGCTCGCCCACGCTTGAAGATGCCTTTATTGCGCTGGTGCAAAACAGCGATGCCGAGCGTGAGAAGAAGGAGGCGGCATGAAACGTCTCCTCGCTCTTATCAAAAAAGAAACACTGCAAATTATCCGCGATCCATCGGCGATTTTGATTGCCTTTGTCTTGCCGCTGATCTTGCTGTTTATTTTCGGCTATGGCGTCAATCTAGACAGCAATCGCGTCAAAATCGCTCTTGTGCTGGAAGACCGTACACCTGATATTGTCTCGCTTACAACCGCCTTTACCAATTCACGCTTTTTGGATGTACAAATAGGCAAGGATCGGCGTGAATTTGAAGAGGATCTAGTCGCTGGCGATGTTCGCGGCATTGTCATCGTGCCGCAGGATTTTAGCGCTGAAGCCGTCATCTCCGGCGAAAGCGGTGAGTTGCAAGTGATCGCGGACGGCTCTGAACCCAATATCGCCTCTTTCGTGCAGAATTATGCGCGCAGCGTTTTGCAAATCTGGCTGGCACATCAGGTGGAAGATCGGGGCCGCGAGGCAATCAGTAGCGCGATTACGGTTGAACCGCGTTACTGGTATAACCCTGAGTTGAAATCGCGATATTTTCTGCTGCCCGGGTCCATCGCGATTATCATGACGCTGATCGGCACACTCCTGACCGCGCTGGTGATCGCCCGTGAATGGGAACGCGGCACGATGGAGGCGATGATGGCTACGCCGGTCTCTATTATCCAGATTTTACTGGGCAAGCTAATTCCGTATTTCCTGCTAGGCCTCGGCTCGATGATGATTTGCTGGCTGGTTGCCACGCTGTTTTACGGCGTGCCGTTCAGAGGGTCTTTACTTGCCCTATTTGCAGCGACATCGGTGTTTTTGTTTGGCGCATTAGGGCAGGGCCTGCTGATTTCCGCGGCGGCGAAAGATCAGTTTGTGGCCTCGCAAGCCGCCATCATGTCGGCCTTTTTGCCCGCCTTTATGCTGTCGGGTTTTATCTTTGAAATCTCGGCTATGCCGCAACCCATTCAATGGCTGACTTACGTATTCACCGCGCGTTATTACGTGACTGCACTGCAAACGCTATTCCTGACGGGCAATGTCTGGGGGCTGTTGTTCTGGTGTATGGGCTGCATGGGTTTGATCGGGCTGTTCTTCTTTGTAATGACCGGCGCCAAAACAAAAAAGAGGTTGGACGCATGATACCAAAACGGCTCCCATCGCTGATCATGAAAGAGTTTTTGACGCTGTTTCGCGACCCCAAGGGGCGGATCGTGCTGATTATGCCGCCGTTGTTGCAGCTTTTGATCTTCGCCTTTGCCGCGACACTGGAGGTAAAAAACGTTGACCTGGCTATTCTGAATAAGGATATGGGCAAGCATGGCGCCGAAATCGTACAGCGCCTGAACGGCTCTCCGACTTTTACGGACCTTAAATTTATTGAAAGCGTGCAGGATGCCCGCCCGATGATCGACCAGCAAAAAGTGCTGGCCGCTGTGCATATTCCGCAGGATTTCAGCGCCGATCTGGAGCGCGGCGAACAGGCTTCGCTGCAGGTCATTCTGGACGGCCGAAAATCCAACGCCGCGCAAATTGTCAGCGGCTATATCACACAGCTCGCCTCGATTTACGGGCAGGAAGTGCAAGGCCGCCGCAGTGCCGAACTGCCGCCCGCCATTATTGTCGACCGTAACTGGTTTAATGAAAACCTACTCTATCTCTGGTTTACCGTGCCGTCTCTGATCGCTATTCTGGCGCTACTGGTGACGGTTATCGTCACGGCGCTCTCAGTTGCGCGTGAGCGTGAGCTTGGCACATTCGAACAATTGCTGGTCTCCCCCCTCATGCCGTATGAGATTTTGATCGGTAAGACCGTGCCCGCCGTTGTGATCGGCATGGTCGAGGGGTTGTTTATTTTCGCCGCCGCCGTGATTGTTTTCAACATTCCCTTTACCGGATCGTTCATGCTGTTTGTGCTGTCGATGTTCGCTTTCGTGATGTCGATTGTCGGCACGGGCCTTTTTATTTCCTCCATGTCAAAAACCCAGCAACAGGCGATTTTAGGCACATTTGTATTCCTTGTGCCTGCCGTCACGTTATCGGGCTATGCCGCCCCGGTCGAAAACATGCCTGAATGGCTGCAGCTCGCCAATGAAGTTAATCCGCTTAAACATTTCCTGATTACCGTCAAGGGGCTTTTCCTTAAAGACATGCCCGTCATCGAAGTCTGGCGCAACACATGGCCGCTTCTAGTGATCGGCAGCATCACGCTCGCCGTGGCCGGCTGGTTTTTTACAAGAAGATTGGAATGACGAAAGGACATATTATGCGCACTTTATTATTATTTTCATCGTCTGCTTTGCTGTTATCGGCTTGTACCGTCGGGCCTGATTATACACCGCCGCGCTTTGACGGGGCTTCGAGCTGGTTTTCATCCGAACGGGCTGAAGCGACCGTCGATGATACACAGGCCGTACGCCTTGATTGGTGGAACGCGCTGGAAGACCCAATGCTTTCCAGTCTGATCGATAAGGCGGCGGCGCATAATCTGGATATTAAAATTGCCGAGGCTAATATCCGTGAAGCCCGTGCTCTCAGACGTGCTGAGAAATCCGGCTATTTTCCGAATGTGAATGCAAGCGGCATCTCACGGCGCGAGGGCTTGAGCGAGAATGCGGGCGTGCCGGCAGGGCAGGGCGCGGGCATTCCGCTCAATCGCGATTTTTATGACACCGGGTTTGATGCCAGTTGGGAGATTGATGTTTTTGGCGGTGTGCAAAGATCGGTCGAGGCTGCCGATGCACGGCTGGGCGCCTCAATCGAAAATCGCCGTGACATAATTTTAACAGCGTTAGCCGAAACTGCGCGCAATTATACCGAGCTACGTGGTACGCAGCGCCGTATGGCGATTACAAAGAAAAATATCGGCTTGCAGCAAAAGACAGTCGAAATCGTCTGTCAGCGCTATGATGTCGGCGATGCCAATGAGTTCGAGCTACAACGTGCTAAAGCACAACTGGAAATTACCCAGGCCGCGCTGCCTAATCTGAACGCCGATTTGCGCGCTTCGGCTTATCGTGTATCCGTGCTGACCGGACAGGAGCCGCAGGCTTTATTGGAAGACTTGCTGGAGAGTAAACCGCTGCCCGCGCCACCGGATGTGGTGCCTGTCGGTTTGCGCTCTGATATCTTGCGCCGCCGTCCGGATGTTCGGCTGGCTGAACGCCAGCTCGCCGCCGAGGTAGCCGATATCGGCGTGGCAGAATCCAAATTGTTCCCATCCTTCTTTTTGACGGGAGATATCGCTCAGCAAGCGCTCAGCTTTAGTGACCTTTTTACCTCGGCTAGTACAGCTTTTGCGCTTGGGCCGCTTATTCAATGGCCGATCTTCCGCGCCGGGGAAATCCGTGCACAGATTGCCTCCGAAGAAGCGCAGGCCGATGCCAGCACATATGCTTATGAAAAAGCGGTTTTAACGGCGCTGGAGGACGCAGAAACCGCGCTGGTGCGCTATGGCGAAGAGCTGGAAACAAGAAAGCGTCTGGCCAAGGCCGTGGCCTCTAACGCCCGCGCTGTGCAACTGGCCAAACAACGTTATGAGCGCGGTGAGGATAATATCCTGAGCGTGGTCGATGCCGAGCGTGAACTGGCGCAGGTAGAAGATGGTCTTGTGCATTCCGAAACTCGCGTCATTACAAACCTTATTTCCCTCTACAAAGCCCTTGGTGGTGGTTGGGAAAAATTTGAAAGAGATAAAGAGCAATGAAATACACCCCTTCCATTTTTAAATAAGGGGGGGTATTTCCGTTTCCGGGGTGTAATCTTTTATAATATATGTTACATATAAATTATTTTTGACAAACCATACGGAGAAAATCATGCCTGTTATCAGACTGACTGACGAAAATTTTATGAGCCTTAAATATATAAAGGATTGGCATGACGGACTGCAAACGCCATCAGAAACGATAAATTTTCTTATCAAAAAAGAAATGGCTTCGCTGAACTTGGAACTCGATGACGAACCGTTGACCGCAAAGGATTCCGGCGAAGGTATTCTCTTTCAGGAAATGCCTGGTCTTACCCACACGAAGGTCCTTTTCGCAAAGATAAACAATAACGAAGTTAAAAATGTAAATTGGGGAAGAATCTTGCTTGCCGTTATGAAAGCAGCAAAAGATAAAGGGCTATCAAAAGAAGTATTGTCTGTTGAAATGCAGATTAATACCGAGCCATACAAAATAAAAGGGAAGGGTTATACATTCTATTCTGAGTTAGGTCTATCTGTGCAGGGGCAATCTGCCCCGGATTCTTGGAAAGAAGCGCAAAGACTCGCTAATAAGTACAACATCCCTGTTGAAGTGAAATTTAAGTGGCGAGAGAAAGAAGGCGCACAATATCCGGGTAAAATAGGAATCATGAAAGCGGGATTATGAAATTATTGATCCGGAACCGTCCGGTCTGAGCGAGGCGATGCTTGATGTAAACGATCCGAAGGAGATGGCGCTTTTGACCAGCCGGGCTTCTCTTTCGGGGGTTCAGCCGAAATTAGCCGTTATCGCAGAGGGTGAGGCTTTCAGACCCGCCCGCATAGACGAGTTAAGCACGCATATCGCCAAATTGCCAAAAACGCCGAGGCCGCGAAGGACGCGATCAGCGAAGCACAAGTTATATCCCCTCGGGGCTCGAACGACTTCAAAGATAATTTGATCAAACTGATGGAAAAGAGATGGAACGGAACATTTCAGAATTTGAGCCGGTTAATTAGTAAAAAGAAAGGAAAATAAACGATGCAACCACGAATCAGCATGATTACTCTTGGAGTAGATAGCGTTGAGAAATCAGTGGCTTTTTATAAAAAACTTGGTTTCCCATGTTATGAAGAAACCCCGGATGTTGCGTTTTTTAATTTGAATGGAACATGGCTGGGATTGTACGGTCAAAAGGCACTGGCTGAAGATGCACAGGTTCCCTTCAGACCGGGAGAGTTTAATTCTTGTACATTGGCTCATACTTTATCAAGTGAGGCAGAGGTTGATAAAGTATTTTCAGAAGCAATCGAGGCAGGGGCAACGTTTGTAAAAAAACCGCAAAAGGTTTTTTGGGGTGGATATTCAAGTTATTTTAAAGACCCTGATGGTCATCTTTGGGAAGTCGCATACAATCCGTTTGCGTGGATTGGTCCAAAGGATGATGACAATGAATCCTGAATTAAAGAAATCCGAGAACCTTAATTGGCAAAGCTTTGTCCAGAAAGCAATAAAACGCCGCAAGGAGCAGAAATTGACACAGGAGCAACTGGCCGTCCTGGCGGGCGTGAGCAAGCCTACGCTCAACAGCTTTGAACAAGGCAAGACAACCATCAGGCTCGATAGCGCCCGTCAGGCGCGCCTGCGTGTCGCAATCGACCTCTATCTCGTACTCGGCGGCGGCTGGATGCCGGATTACAGACACTGACCCGGGATTTTTACAAATCAGGAGAAAGAAAAGTCCGGCGCGGCTTTGCGGGTTGGGGAGAGGAGAAGCCGGGCCGGACCTTTCCGGATGTGCCTTGTCCGCTGGTTTGGGGATCGTCGGGGAACACGGACGGGCACGGGGGAAACGGATATATAAAAGCGGCGTTTATGCTGTTTCGTGTGCTGCTCCGTTTTGAGGATTGGAAGGCGAAAACGAAGACAAAGACAAGGACAACAGAGATTCGATTTCATCGGGACGGACGCCGCGCAGGATGCGTTCCGGGCGGTCCCCGGCGCCGTAAGGCCGCAGGCTGATGGAAACGTGAACGGGAAGCTTCTCACCGGCCCAGTCCATAGACAAATGATTGAGCGACCAGGCCAGGGATTGCGCCCGTGCCGCAGCCTCTTTTCGGCTGATCCCGGCCAGCATCAGGATAAATTCATCTTCGGCAAAGCGGGTAACGAGGTCCATAATACGGGTCTCGCCGCGTAATGTGTTTCCGACGAGGCATGCAAACGCGTCTTTTGCGGCCTCTCCAAAGCGCAGGGCAATCTGCGCGTAATTTTCAAGGTCGACCATAATCAGCAGGCCGCCGGTTCCAAGGCCCCGGTTGGCGCGGTCGAGTTCCCGTAAAAATGTTTCAATGAAACCGCGGCGGTTGGCAAGGCCGGTGACAGGATCGGCGGTACTGAAACGATTCAGGTGTTCCAGATCCTGCTCCAGAGTGCGAATCCGGTCGAGGGCCGCCTGATGCATCTCGGATGTTTGTTTCAGGAGGGACAGTCCCGCGCCCATCGTTCTCCGCCAGGTGTCTTTTTCTTCGGCATGACGGGTGACAAGAAGGCGCATTCGCTCAATCTCTCCGGGACCGGTTGTTTTTTGTGCCTCCGGAATCCGCAGTGAGGCCGTGTTTTGAAGCAGAGCGAGAGAAAACGTTCCTGCCATCTTATGTAGCGGCGAAAAATCCGGGTGTTGGTCGTGAGGTTGACGTTCGGGCGTTTTGTGCATGGCATTGTCCATATGAAAAAACTCCTGTGTCTCAAAAAGGGGGTCTGAGGAAAGATTTGCGAATGCCATGCCAGATCGGAGTCGGAGAAAGTTTTCAAAAAAACAATATAAAAACAGATAAATAGAGGTTCTTTGGCGTGCGGAAGATCGGATTTCCCCTGAATAGCCGGACAAAATTGCCGCCTTTTCAGGGAAAAAGATGCGGCAGAGTTTGCCTTTGTCTTTGCCTTTGGCGTCTTTTTTCGTTTTTGGATGGATATGGACTTTGCCCGGATAGGGCTTTCCTCTATCATAAATGACCATGAATATGCAGAAAAACCGAAATCGCTATGTGTCCGGAATCCTGATCCCTGCTGTGATTGCCGGAATTCTCGGGATCGCCGCTGCGCAGTTTCAGCGGACGCATAAACATAAAGATGAGGGCGCCGTCCGGAATATACAGAAAACGGAACCGGGATATTCGGGGCGGATACAGCCGCATAAGGCGCTGTACGATATCGATCTGGTCGGAACGCGAAGCGGGGCGCAGCTTGTCAATGTCGGCGGCCAGATGTTCTTCGAATGGCGCGCAACATGTGAGGCATGGGTGACGGATCACCGTTTCAATCTGGTATATGAATATTCGGACACACCGTCAATGCAGGTGACGAGCGATTTTTCCACATATGAAGCTCTGGACGGTCGGGCATTTCATTTTTCTGCCCGCCGGAGCCGGAACGGTGAACGATACGAAGAAATTCGGGGCAGTGCGGAAGCGGACCGGGCCCGGTACACGAAACCCGACGGTTTGACCCACAATCTGCCCGCCGGGACGCTTTTTCCCATGGGGCACACGCTCGCGCTGATTGATGCGATGTCTGCCGGAAAAACATTCTTTAATCGCCCGGTGTTTGATGGAAGCGATACTGAAGGACCGGTCGAGGTCAGTGCCGTTATCGGACCGCCAATCGATATGACGGATAAGATCGAATCTTTGCCGGCGATTGACGGCCGGATTGTGAATTCAGATGCGCACCGGATCCGGATGGCGTTTTTCCCGTTGAACACGCAGGAAGAATCTGCAGATTATGAAATGGATGCGGTTTTACAGACAAACGGGATTGTCAGTGATATGTTAGTGGAATACAAAGAATTTTCGGTCAGGCATAAACTTGTGGCGCTGGAAGCGCTCCCGTTCCCGGAATGCGGGACACAGGAAGAAAATTGATAGAACGTAGAGGAAAAGATGACAAAAAAAGTTCTGGTGGTCGAGGATAACGAGTTGAATATGAAGCTCTTTCACGATCTTCTGGAGGCGCATGGTTATGATACAATCGAAACCCGCGACGGAAAATCGGTCCTTGATATTGCGCGGGAGCAGAGGCCGGATCTCATTATCATGGATATTCAGCTTCCCGAGGTTTCGGGGCTTGAAGTGACCAGATGGCTGAAAGACGATGAAGACCTGAAACATATTCCTGTTGTCGCTGTCACGGCTTTTGCGATGAAGGGGGACGAGCAAAAAATCCGCGAAGGCGGATGCGAGGACTATATTTCGAAACCGATCTCGATCGGAAAATTCATTGAAGTGATCAACAAATATCTCGGCCCGCAAGAGCAGGCCGGCTGACAACCAATATCCGGAGCCAGTATCGTTTATGTCCGCCCGAGTTCTTGTCGTTGATGATATCCTGCCGAATGTCAAGCTGCTTGAAGCCAAGCTCAGCAGCGAATACTACGATGTCGTAACGGCGGCAAGCGGCTCTGAGGCGCTCGACAAGGTTAAAAGCGAAAGTCCGGACATCATTCTTCTTGATGTTATGATGCCGGGCATGGACGGATTTGAGGTCTGTCGCGCGATCAAGAACAGCCCGGATACGGCGCATATCCCGGTCGTCATGGTCACGGCGCTGACCGATTCGGAAGACCGCGTGCACGGACTGGAAGCCGGTGCGGACGATTTTCTCTCCAAACCCGTGAACGATACGGCGTTGATGGCGCGGGTCCGTTCGCTCGTGCGCCTGAAGATGACGATCGATGAATGGCGCGTTCGCGAAAATACGGCCAATCAATTCGGCGTTGTGAGTGAGAACAGCAACGTCATGGAACAGCCTTACGAAGAAGCGACCGTCCTCGTTGTGGAGGATCAGAGCTTCGAGACGGATAAAATGCGCGATATTCTGCGCCGGGACCGCCATGACGTCCGGCTTGTTGCAAGTGGCGCCGAGGCAATGGAACAGGTGGCGAAACAGGATTTTGACCTGATCATCGTTTCGCTGAATCTGGAAGAAGAGGACGGTCTGCGTCTGTGTTCGCATCTTCGGACCCGCGATAATATCCGGAGCGTTCCGATCCTGATGGTCGGCACGGACGAGGATTTACCGAAAATTGCGCACGGATTGGAGATCGGCGCACATGATTATATCATTCGCCCGGTAGACAGAAACGAGCTTCTCGCCCGGGCCCGAACCCAGATCCGCCGCAAACGGTTTCAGGAAAGCCTGCGCTCAAATTACGAATTCTCGCTCTCGATGGCGCTGACCGATCCGTTGACCGGCCTGTATAACCGGCGTTACCTCGAAGTCCATCTCCAGAAACTCCTGCGCAAGAATGAGGATAACCGTAAACTTCTCGCTGTGCTGATGATGGATATCGACTATTTTAAAAAGGTCAACGACACGCACGGGCACGGCGTCGGAGACGAAATCCTGAAAGAATTCGCACGGCGGCTGGAGCGCAACCTCCGCTCCTTTGATCTGGTCGCGCGCCTGGGCGGTGAAGAGTTTGTCGCGATCCTGCCGGACATCACGCCGGAGCTGTCTTATCAGATTGCCGAACGTCTGCGCGGCGCAATCGGTGAAGAGCCTTTTGCCTGTTCCGTGCCGGATGGCACGATTCAGGTGACGACCTCGGTCGGCGGTGCGTTGATCGACTATGGCAGTCATTCCACGCAGAGTGTTCTGGACCGTGCGGACAAGTGCCTGTACGCGGCAAAGGATCGCGGCCGGAACTGTACGGTCTTTGAAAATGTCGGCAAGCTCGATCCCGAGCAATTCAAATCCGCCCGACGCCGCGCGCTCGGCGGCGAAGAAATCTGAAATCAATTCTGGAAATATTATTTGTTTTATGTAAAAATATGCGTTAACTTTTTAACGCAGGAAAGGTGTATTATGAGCGTTATACAACCGGAGTTCGATCCGGAGCAACAGAAATTCGTAGAGAAATACAAGGGAAAAATCGTGGTCGTGAAGATCGGCGGGGCCCTTGTCGATAACGAAGACTATCTCTCCGGGGTTCTGAATCAATTGATAGAACTGAAAAAACGTGGTGTTCATCCGGTCCTGATTCATGGTGGCGGCAATCAGATTGACATGGAACTTCAGAGCAGGGGTCTGGATCCTAAAAAAGTGAACGGCAGCAGGGAAACCGATCTTCCGAAAATGGGTGTTGTTTTTGACGTTCTGGAAAAATTGAATGCGAAAATTGCGAAAAAAATTCAGGAATTAAGCGGTTCGCGCTATAGCGGAAAAGGCGCGGCCGGCTATACCGATGCGACGATACTGGCCAGACGCGCAAACGATAACCCGGCGAATTACACGGGAAAGCCGACCACGGTTAATGCGGAATATTTTAGAGAGATGGCCGCAGATCCGGGCGCAATCCCGGTTCTTTCTCCTGTTTGCCGTCATGAGGATATGAAGGGTGCAGACGCGACGGATGAAAATGGCAGGCCTGTTTACAAGAATAGTTTGAACGTCAATACGGATGATGTGGCTGTTGCTCTGGCGCATGAGGTCGGCGCCGCGAAATTGCTCTTTCTTCTGGATGGGATCGAGGGTGTTCTGGATAAAAATGGCGAACTCATTAAAGAGATTGACGTTGATGACGTTAATGAATTGATTGGTGATGAGACGATTACCGGGGGAATGATTCCTAAAGTTGGGGCTATGGCGGCTTACACCCGTAAAAACGGCAGCGGCTCATGCGCTTATGTGAACGGCCGAAAATCCGGAGCTATTGTCAAGGAATTGTTTAGTGAGGGAGGCAGCGGAACCCTGTTCGTTCAGAAAGAGACGCAGGCAACATCCAATGCGCCATCCCCGCTGGATGCGGCGCAACCCCCCGGTCTGGTGGTGGTATGAAAACAACGACGAACAGCGCAGTGTATATGAGATACATGAGCATGTGAGAAGGCGTTTTCATGCCGGTTTGGTGCAAAATAGCCGGTTAGGAAAGAGGTCTATTGAGAGGGCCTCTCCCTCCGCGATATATGGACGGAGGGAGAGCACACCCCCGAACCTTAGGGTCCATACTCACAGGTATCGCCCATTCTGCGCGTGTCAAATTTTTGACAGATGTGCGGGAAAATCTCGCGGAGCGTAGCGGGACTACGGTCAAGAGATTTGAGTGCACAGATGCAAAAATTT
>JANQFU010000093.1 GCA_028277665.1 Alphaproteobacteria bacterium
TGGATAATTTTATGGCGCGGCGGGTGCGGGCATACAGGCGGGCGTCATTTTTCTCCAGCGCTGTCAGCAATTCAGGAATTTCTTTGGTGTCGATAGCGACGAAATGTTCTGTCTTGCGGGTTTTTAGAGCGCCTTTGAGGTCAGCGGAGGGATCACGCTTGCAGCGGCCCGTCTGGATACCGTACCGGAAAACCTGTCCACATATCTGGCGCGTCCGGCCCGCTATATCCAACGCCCCGCGCTTTTCCACGCGCCGCAGAACATCCAGCAAATCGGGCGCGTCAAGGTCGGCAATCGGCTCCGCGCCGATATAGGGAAAAATATCTCGTTCCATCCGGTGCAGGACGTTATTGGCGTGGTTATTGCTCCAGCGGCCTTTCTGGTTCTCATGCCATTCGAGAGCTACGGATTTAAAGGTGTTGCTGGCATTGATGTAAGCCTTGCGCTTTTTAGCCTGTTTGTCTCTGGACGGATCAATTCCTTGTTCTATCAGCTTTCGGGCCTCACGGCGCTTTTCTCGCGCCTCTTTCAGGGAGATTTCTGGATAGACGCCAAGAGCCAACAGCTTTTGTTTACTGTGTATCCTGTAGGCCATGCGCCAATATTTTGAGCCGTTGGGCCTGATTTCAAGGTACATACCCTGTCCATCGGCCATTTTATAAGGCTTTTCCTTGGGTTTGGCGGCATCGCAGGCGGTGTTTGTCAGCTTCATTTTGTTGGTATCTCCCCTGTGAGGGCGTTGGTATATCAACAAATGTACCAACAAAATTTGCGGCTGTAAACGAACAACCCTGAATGCAGAAAGCCGCAGGCAAAATAAAACTCGCTGTTTTTTACGAGTTTCAAAGATAATCATGAACGTATGTGAATGTGGATGTATAGTAAAATGGAGGCACGGGCCGGAATCGAACCGGCGTACAAGGATTTGCAGTCCTCTGCATCACCATTCTGCCACCGCGCCTGAGAGCCATTGAGCTATCATGTTCCGAAAACAATGTCTACAGGAACCTTCAAAAAAAGAAAAAAGCAAAACAACCCGGACAAGGCATATGCCCCTCACTCGCAGATCATACCGTTTCTCATTTATTAGACTTCTTTCGTAACTGAGATATTTTGTGACAAGGTGGCATGAAAACAACGACGAACAGCGCAGTGTATATGAGATACATGAGCATGTGAGGAGGCGTTTTCATACCACCTTGTCACAAAATAGCCAGTTTTGTTTTTAGATCGCTGAACGATTGGATTGACTCAGCCTATAGAAAATCGTCATTCCCCGAGAATGCGGGGAATCCATTGATCCGCCTGTGAAAACGTCGAAATGGATCCTCCGCCTTCGCGGAGGATGACGGTACGAGATGAGTCAACCTGATTGGGCAACGCTCTAAAAGATTCCCGTTTTCGCGGGAATGACGATGTCTGTGTAGAAAAGGGCTTTTGCAGAGGCTCCTACAGGTCTCTCTGCAAAAAAGCGCTTTGCACAATCAAATAAGCGCGGCAAACCTGCCGCGCTTTTGTCAAGCGGTAAAAACTCTACCCCAGCCAGACCTGCACATCCATTGGCACAGGACTATTGAGGACGCGGCGCTTTGTGCCCCGGTGCGAAATGCGGCTGATGGGCCATTCTACGACCGGACAAAGCACCAAAGACAGCCCCTGTCGCTCTTCGAACACCTTGCGGCGCAGGAGAAACACCGTACTGGCCCTGAAACACTGGCAATTTTGCTTTATTATTCATCTTTACACCCTACTCTCTTGTTTTCACTTCTCTGTTTTGGTTATTCTTGATCTTCTTCAAACTCGAAATACGTATCGAGTAAATCGTCTTCATTCCCCCGACTGGCGAGAAAAGTCTCGTATATATCGCCATGACCGAGGGTTTCCAAGGCCTGAGCGTACACACCTTCTCCGCTTTTTTCATCGAGTTCACTTGCTATTATACACATATTCACGATTATGTCCAGATATTTCGCATGTACAACCGCCGCAATATCCACCGGGTCCGCGTCTTTGGGTGGCATTTTATAGCCCAAAAGCTCCTGTTCCGCCTCGCGGATGGCGCCGGCCGTTTCCAGAACATGGCTGGGTTGCGGTTTTTTCATACGCGCCGGGATCGCAAGATAGACGGCATGCGCACTGACCGTGTTTTTCTGCCCCTGACGGCCGCTGATCACGCTGATCTCGATATTCTGGTAGGACGCCATCTCGACAAGCCGCTTGCCGGACTCGCACTCGCGCAGGATCTCCTTGATCTCCGCCAGAAGATCCGCGCCGTGCGGATGCAGCATCGCATCCGCCAGACCGGGCGGCTGGCCGGACGTATCAAACACGTCATGTAAATCTTCGTTTCCTGTCATGCTCTTACGCTATCTTTTTAAGAACCTACTTTATCCCGGAAAGAGCGTCCACGCCGCCCTTCCCCTTCGGATGGGTTAACATCATGCGGCTGGCCGTCACTTCGACCCGCCCCTCCAGATCGATCACAAGAGAGGCATCGATCAGCGCCCCGCCGAAATAAAGCGGGCACGCGACCTCGAAATATTCCGCCTTCGTCTTTTTATCCGTCGTCCGGCGGATCGTCGCATCCGCGTAGGAGCGCGGCGCATAATCGAGCAGCCCGCTAATCTCCGCCCCGTCCAGAAACGGGTGCTCCTTGAGCGAATCCAGAAGGGACATTTCCTCCCCGTCCGGCCCGGTCCCGTAGCGGCAGAAAAAGTCGAGATAAGAGAAAACATTCCCCTCATCCAGAGAGAGCGCCCCTTTTCCGGATTCGTTAAAACGGCGAATCGTCTCCGGCGCCCCGTCAAGATAAACGAAATGCGTCCCGTTACTCAAAAAATCCATCGAAAAGGCGGGCAGGGTTGCATAATTCGTCAGGCGGTACAGGTGGTACCCGTCATAAAAATGAAGCTCGGCACGGCGCACCTCCGTCAGCGGCGACTCGAACATCCCCGGCAGAGCCTGCGCCCGCACTTCGGCAAGGATCTTGCCGGCATCGTCTTTTTCAAGTGTTATCCAGTCCATCGCCACACAAAAATTACAGAATGATCACCGACGCATTATTGCCTTGATCCGGCACGCTTGTCCAGAAAAGCCGTCTCGATCTCGTCAATCAGCCGTGCAAAATCCTCCGGCGTACTGTCCGGAACCATCAAAATCCGCTCGGACAGCGCCCGCCGCCAGCGCCGCGCGCCATAACCGCCGTTGAACAGACCGGTCATATGCCGCGCGACGGATTTGACCGGCGTGCCGGACGCCTCCCCTTCCCGCCGGGCATAAGCGGCCATCGACCGCGCAACGGCGAACCGGTCCGGCATTTCATTCGTTTTCATTGAGGAAAAATCTCCGCCCCTCCCCTTATTCGTCATCCCCGCGGAGGCGGGGATCTTCCGGCGATTTACCTCTAAAAGATTCCCGCTTTCGCGGGAATGACAATTTTTAATGTTGCCGGATCTCTGGGAATGCAATTCCGCCAAAAACATCGGATTCTGATAAGCCTCGCGACCGATCATCACAGCATCAAATCTTCCCAGAAAATCAGACACCTGCGAGACGGAACGTACACCGCCGTTCACGGTCAAAAACACATCGGGATACGCTGCCCGAATATGATCCGCAATCTCGTATTGCAGCGGCGGCACATCCCGGTTTTCCTTTGGACTCAATCCGTTCAGCCACGCTTTTCGTGCATGAAGGACAAGCCGCCGGCATCCGGTCCGGTACAGCGCATCAACGAACGCCTCCAGAAAATCCGGATCCGCCGAATCGTCGATCCCGATCCGGCACTTCACACTGACCGGGCAAGAGACAGTATCAGCCATCGCGGCAACGCAATCGGCGACAAGAGCGGGATCGGCCATCAGACACGCGCCAAACCGCCCGCTCTGCACCCGGTCGCTCGGACACCCGCAATTCAGATTGATCTCATCATATCCGGCGTCCCGCCCGTATCGGGCACAAAGCGCGAGATCTTTTGGAGACGAACCGCCAAGCTGCAAAACAACCGGATGCTCGGCCGGATCGAACGCCAGAAATCGGTCTCTATCCCCGTGAATCAAGGCCCCGGTCGTGATCATCTCCGTATACAGCACCGCCTGCGGGTTCAGGAGACGGTGAAAATACCGGCAATGCCGGTCCGTCCAGTCCAGCATCGGCGCAACGGAAACAGGCGCATTCAGAGGATTTTTTTCAGGGTCGCGTTCAAGCATGCGTGACTTTTATCACAGAAGAGGCTAATAAAGACAGTGTTATGACCATGTTTCGCGCGACATATAGAAGAATAGCGGCCGCCGCACTCCTGTTTCTGGCAACGGGTGCAGGGACAGGCGCAGGCACAACACCGGCATGGGCGGACGGAGACTTCCCGGCCTATGGCTCGATCCGTCCGGACAAAGCCTATATCAGAAGCGGCCCGTCAAAAAACTACCCCATCGACTGGGTCATCACGCGCCGGGGCATGCCCGTTATCCTGCTTGATTCATACGAGAACTGGTACAAAATCCGCGATATCGACGGCGCCGAAGGCTGGATGCACCGGTCCCTGATTTCCCGCACCCAGAGAACCGGGTTCATCAAATCCCCCGAACCCGCCCCGCTGCGCCGAAAGGAAGATCCGGCCTCCCGCCTGATGGCCTATATCGAACCGGGCGTGGTCGTCCGTCTGGACCGCTGCACGGAAACGGCCTGCGAGACCGAGGCCGGCGCCTATAAAGGATGGATCGACAGAAAATTCATTTGGGGCATTTACCCCGGCGAAGAGATCGATTAATCTAGAGTTATGGGGTTTATCCCCGATTCTTTCCACAGGCTTTTCCACAGCCTGATTTTCAAAGAGAAATCCTGTCTTTTTTGAGGGCGACTCGCCCTCCCCGCCCGGAGTCCGTCTTTATGCCGAATACCGAAACCGCCCCGGAACTCGCCGCCCAGTTGCAAGCGTCCCTGCATGCCATGTCGTTTGTCGAAGGCCGGGGAACGGACACGATGCAGATCACGCTCCTTCTCGCCGGGCTGGCCGTGGAGACCATGCTGCTTTTCGATGAGCCGGATCAGGCCATGGAAGTCTTCATGATCCGCCTGTCCGAAGAATCCGGCCGCACGCCCTATGACGGTCCTCTCGGCGAGGACTACCTTCCCCCGTCCAAAGTCCTTGATTTCGAGACGGAGCGCGGGCGGATGCTCGCCCGGGTCTTTTTCGAAGACTGGCTGGAATGCGGAAATGAACGCGAATTCGTGGATCTCCTGATGCATCTCGCGATCCAGTCTTTCGCCCACTGGGATCAGGAAGGCCTGCGTTACGAAGACTCCCTGCGCCTGCTGTTCGAAAGCATGACACGGGCCATGGCCTATGAAATTTCGGCGCAGGAACTGTGCGATCTTGTCATAGAGAAAATGATTGCGACCAGTGAATGGCAGATCGCCGAGACGGTCAGTGGACTAAGCGCCATGGCCGGCCGAAAACTCGCCATATCCTTGTGCGGCACGGCCATCGCCGCGGATTTTAACAACGACGAGCCGCTCGACTCCCTCGCCGCCGTCATGACGCGCGAGGCCGTCCGCTACGGCGTCCCGGCCGGAAGCGACTGGCGCTTCGGTCTGGCGGCCAATGACGGCGCGAGTCCCGGCCCGGTCGAGCTTGTCGATGCGCTGGAGCCGCATTGCACGTCCTTTTTCTCGGCTATCTCCCTGACAGACCCGAACGATCAGGCCGTGGCCTGCGCAAAGGCCGCCGGCCGCATGCTGGCCGTCATCGCGGGCGGAGATCTCCCGGAGATGGAGCCCATCATCGCCAAACCGCTCGCCATGGCGGCCATGGTCGAATCCTGCAAGGCCCTGCGGATGCTGCACGCCACCGGCCTTCACGAAACCCGGCCGGTGCTATAAAAGAGACAAGAAAGACATCCCGCTTCCCGTCTTTTTGGCATGACAAAACGATCGTGTCTTGCTATGCCCGTCCATTCCTGATTATAAATTAGTCTCGAAAGACCAACGGATAACATGAAAGCGACTGGCACAAACATCATGACAGCCGAAAAGAAAAACGCCCTCACTTATGAAGACCTGATCGCATGCGGACACGGGAACCTTTTCGGTCCCGGAAACGCACGCCTGCCCCTGCCGCCCATGCTGATGTTCGACCGGATCACACAAATCAATGACGATGGCGGCGACTTCGGCAAAGGCTATATCGAGGCGGAATTCGACATCAACCCGGATCTCTGGTTCTTCAAGTGTCACTTCGAATCGGACCCGGTCATGCCGGGATGCCTGGGGCTGGACGCCCTGTGGCAGCTTGTCGGCTTTTTCCTCGGATGGACGGGCGCGCCGGGCTCGGGCCGCGCGCTCGGCCTCGGAGAGCTTAAACTCTCCGGTCAGGTCCAGCCGGAAGCAAAACTGGTAACATATAAACTGCACCTGAAACGGGTGATCAACCGCCGGCTGGTCATGGGAATCGCCGACGGCTATATGTATGTAGACGGAAAACTGATCTACGAAGCCAAAGACCTGAAAGTCGGATTGTTCGACAATCCGCGGGCTCTATAACCCTACGGAATTAACAGACAAGTCTTGGGAACAAGCGAGGTTATCATGACCGGAACGAACAGACGTGTCGTCGTCACAGGTTTGGGGATCGTCTCCTGCATCGGAAACGATGCCGCCAGCGTGATCGAATCACTAAAAGCCGGCCGCTCGGGAATCACGTTCTCGCCGGAATACGCGGAAATGGGGTTCCGCTCGCAGGTCTGCGGCCGCCCGGAAATCGACCTTGACGCCCATATCGACCGCAAACAGCGCCGCTTCATGGGCGACGGCGTCGCCTATAACCACGTCGCCATGCAGCAGGCCATCGCAGACTCAGGTCTGGAGCGCACCGACGTTGTCAACGAACGCACAGGGCTGATCATGGGCTCGGGCGGCCCCTCCACAAAAAATCAGGTCGAGGCCGCGGATCTCGCACGCGAAAAAGGCCCCAAACGTGTCGGTCCTTATATGGTGCCGCGCGTCATGTCCTCGACGAATTCCGCCGTTCTGGCGACCCAGTTTGAAATCAAGGGCGTCAACTACTCGATCTCTTCGGCCTGCTCGACCTCCGCGCACTGCATCGGCAGCGCAGCCGAACAAATCCTGCTCGGCAAGCAGAACGTCATGTTTGCAGGCGGCGGCGAAGAGCTGCACTGGACGTTATCCGTCCTCTTCGACGCCATGGGCGCCCTCTCCTCCCATTACAACGACACGCCGGAAAAAGCCTCCCGGGCTTACGACGCGGACCGGGACGGTTTCGTCATCGCAGGCGGCGGCGGGGTTGTCGTTCTCGAAGAACTGGAACACGCCCGCGCGCGCGGTGCAAAAATCTACGGAGAGCTGACCGGCTACGGCGCGACCTCGGACGGATACGACATGGTCGCCCCGAGCGGTGAAGGCGCGATCCGGTGCATGCATCAGGCCATGACCACGCTGAACGGACGCGCCCTGACCTATGTCAACACACACGGCACAAGCACGGTTGTCGGCGACATCGTCGAATTGAACGCCATGCGCGAAGTCTTTGGACAAGAGGAAAAAAATATCCCGCATATCGGATCGACCAAATCGATGACCGGCCACTCACTCGGCGCGACAGGCGTTCAGGAAGCGATTTACTGCCTCCTGATGATGAAAAACGGCTTTGTCGCCCCGAGCATCAATATCGACAAACTGGATGACGGCGCCGAAGGCCTGCCGATCGCCCGCGAGCGAATTGATAATGTGAGCTTCGATACGGTCCTCTCGAACAGCTTCGGCTTCGGGGGCACGAACTGCACACTGGCCTTCTCGACATACAAAAAATAAAAAAAAACAGACACCATTGAGTAATGCACAGCAGAGCAAGAGACAAAAAATGAACGCAGAACAAACATCCGGACCGGCGTCGACTCTGATGAAAGGCAAGAAAGGCCTGATTCTCGGCGTCGCGAACCATAACTCCATCGCCTGGGGGATCGCGAGCGCCCTGCACGCCCACGGCGCGGAACTGGCCTTCACCTATCAGGGAGACCAATTCAAGAAAAGAGTCGAGCCCCTTGTCACGGAACTCGGATCGGATGTTCTGCTTCCCTGCGACGTCCAGCAAGAGGGCGATCTGGACGCCGTCTTCGCAGAGATCGAAAAACGCTGGGGAAAACTCGATTTTCTCGTTCACGCCGTCGCCTACTCAAACAAGGACGAACTCAAAGGACGCTACGTCGACACAACGCTCGATAACTTCCTGAAAACGATGCATATTTCCTGCTATTCTTTTACGAGCATCGCGCGCCGCGCGGCCCCGCTCATGGCGGAAGGCGGCTCGATGGTCACCCTCACCTATCTCGGGGCAAGCCGGGTGATGCCCTCTTACAACGTCATGGGCGTGGCCAAAGCGGCTCTGGAGGCCTCGGTCCGCTATCTCGCCGCCGATCTCGGCCCGGACGGCATAAGGGTCAACGCGATCTCCGCCGGCCCGATGCGCACACTGGCCGGATCTGCCATCGGCAACGCACGCCAGACCTTCCGCTATAACGCCTTGACGGCACCGCTGCGCCGCTCGGTCGATCTCGAAGAACTGGGCGGCACGGGCCTGTACCTGCTCTCGGATCTCTCAAGCGCCGTCACCGGAGAAGTGCATTTTGTCGATTGCGGCTTTAACGTCGTCGGCATGCCCCCGCACGAAAACCTCGCCCCCATCGCCGCCGCAGGCGCGGCAAACGGCAACGGCAGCGTGGATACCCGGGAATAGTTGAAAAGACCGGTTACGGCTGCGGCACTGGATCGGAATGACGGAGATTTCCCTGCTCAATGGCTATGACAACAGCGGTCATCCCCTTTTCCCCGGCCAGCGCGTATGCCTTGTCGCCGATGGTTTTCTGGCCAGGATTGAATCCCCTGCATACAATCAGACGCCCGGCAATACGTTCGGCTGTCTCTTCATGACCGTTTTCAATCGCGTCATAAAGATTTTGCGCGCTGAGGTGGCGCCCCTGATTGGCCCCCTCAATCACGGCGTCAAAAATATCTGTCATGCCGTTTTTCGCCGCAACGGCCAGCCCTTCACGAAAATCGAAATCAAAGAGATCCTTCACGTTGCGGACGATCTCGCACGCTTTCTCGATCTTTCCATCCAGAACAGCCTGAAGGAATTCGCGGGCACGCGGATCGTCCGGCAGGTCATTCCCGTCCGTGTAAAGGGTGCTTCCGTCTGGTTGTTTTATTTTCTTGAATGCCTGTTTAGAATCAACCGCCATATGTCTCCCTTACCCGAGCGCTCTAAAAATTTTACGTAAAATTAAACGTTCTTAGTTTTACATATATTTAAGGCAGGCGCAATATTTTTCTTGTTTGAAGCGATGTTCACAGGTCCCGGCCATGCTCACGCCAATTACCGGGGATAAGCATCAAAAAGACAGCAAAAGCCGCTTGAAAGGCCGCATTAAATAGTCCAGCATGTGCGGGTCATCTGTGGAGGCCGTCTTGTCTGACATTGCTCGAAAATTTCTCTGTACGGCAGTCATATGCCTGTCGGTTATCGGATCCCTGGCTGTAAGCGGCTGCGGAAGCGTTCCTTTCTATAACGGAAACAGGGATCGTCTGCCGCCGGGCTCAACACCGGAGATACAACTGCGAACGCCGGTTGAAGCGCCACCGGTCGCCCGATCCGTCCCGGCGCCGGCAAAAGGCCGCAATCTTCCGCCGTCCGGATATAATGACGTTGTTGATCTGACCAACCGTTCCGGCGACCCGAGCGTCCAGGTATATTCTCTGGACACCCCGACAGAAGGCAACGGAAAGGGAGCGGCCCCGGGAACACCGTCTTTTTTTAACGCTGCGGCGGCCCCGGAAAAATTGCGGCGTGTTCTGGGACCGGAAATTTCTCTTGTCCCCATGCCGGAATATGATCACTCTGCCGGAGCCTCCACAAGATCCACCTATTCACCCCGGAAATCCGCGCCGCTTCAGAACAGGATTTCCGGTATCCCATACACCGGAGACGCCAGCGTTACGGTTTTCCCGGTCGGCATGGATGAGCCTTCCTCTCCCTACAAGACGGGAGCGGCACGCTACCCGCTGGAACTCGGCCCGGACATGCGCCTGTACCCGGTTGAACCGGAACGGGTTCAGCGCTTTGCGCTTAAAGAGCCTGAGTCCGTTCGCCGCAATCTTGGCGACAAAGGATTCCTGTCCGGCGGCGCGGTCTCGGTTTTCTTTGAACACGGCTCGGCCGTTCTCGATTCGGAGGATAAACTGAAAATCGCCGATGTTTCGGACTTCGTGGAAACGCATCCGTTGCGAAGACTTCTTCTGGAAGGTTATGCCAGCGCACGCGCCGAAACGGACGACCCTGTGAAACGGAAAGTCCTGAACCTGAAACAATCGATGAAGCGCGTCATCAGCGTTTCAAACGAGTTGATTGCGCAAGGCGTCCCGGCAGAATCTATTGATATGGTTGCTTACGGAGATACGCGGCCCGCACCGGATTTTATAGGGATCGATCCGGAATCGGCCTCACGGCGGGTGGATATCCTGACCGCGCCGTAATATAAAAGAAGACCTCATACCATTTACCGGAGCAGGATATGTCCTCACCCGTTACTGCCGCAGAAAAAGACCCGCCCTATAAAATCGCCGTTGCCGGACTGGGCACGGTCGGGTGCGGCGTCGTTGAGATCCTGCAAAAACATGAAGGACTTCTTGCCCGCCGGACCGACCGCCCGATTGAGATCGTTGCCGTTTCCGCCCGCTCGAAAGGCAAGGATCGCGGCGTGGACCTGTCGGCCTACAAATGGATGGATGATCCGCAGGCGCTGACAGCGGATCCGGATATCGACTGCGTCGTCGAATTGATCGGCGGATCGGAAGGCGTTGCGTACGACCTTGTCAAAGCGGCTTTAAACGCCGGGAAAGATGTCGTTACGGCGAACAAGGCGCTTCTCGCTCATCACGGAGACGAGCTTGCCCGCCTTGCCGAGGACAAAGGGGGCGCACTTGCCTATGAAGCGGCGGTTGCCGGCGGCATCCCGATCATCAAAACCCTGCGCGAAGGCTTTGCCGCGAACCGGATTTCCGGTCTCCACGGAATCCTGAACGGGACCTGCAACTATATCCTGACCGAAATGCGGGAAAGCGGACGTTCTTTTGACGCCGTCCTGAAAGACGCGCAGGACCTCGGCTACGCGGAAGCCGATCCGACCTTCGATATCGACGGGATCGACGCGGCCCACAAGCTTGCGATCCTGACGGCGCTGGCCTTTGGCGTGCGGATCGATTTCGAGCGGGTCCGTGTCAGCGGAATCCGGCATGTTTCGGATGTCGATATCGCTTTCGCCGAAGAGTTCGGCTACCGGATCAAATTGCTCGGCGTGGCGCGTCAGCTTGAGGACGGCACGCTCCTTCAAAGCGTCGAACCGTGCCTTGTGCCCCGTCATTCGGCTGTCGGTGCGATTGACGGCGCGTTTAACGCCGTCTTCACGGAAGGCGATTTCGTCGGACCGGGAGCGATGGTTGGTCTCGGCGCCGGACGCGGGCCGACGGCTTCGGCCGTCGTCGCCGATCTGGTCGATCTGTGCATGGGGCAAAAACGCCCTGTTTTCAGCGTCCCGGCAAAAAATCTTACCCCGGCGGATTACGCCGACAGCGCGGCGGTCAGCGGGCATTTCTACCTTCGCCTGAGCGTTCTCGACAAGCCGGGCGTTATCGCGGACGTCTCGGCGATCCTGCGCGATTGCCGGATCTCGATCGAGGCCCTGATGCAGCGCGGACGCGATCCGGGTCAGCAGGTCCCCGTTGTCATGATCACGCATGACGCCCGGCAGGCGGATCTTGCCAGAGCCTGCGAACAGATGGCTGCGCTCTCGACGGTGCTTGAGCCGCCGCGCCTGTTCCGGATCGAAAAAATAGCGTCTTTGTAAGAGTTTCTGGACGAATCCTGATTCTTGAGTATACTCGCTCTCATCCGGTACACGATCGGTACGGCCGGTTCAGAGGGTGCGGCGACAATCTGAAGAAAGTTGCGCAGATGGCGACCGATCAAAACATAAAAAAACAGGCCCGGCCGTCTTCCGGGCGCAGTGAAGCGGTAGTCTCGGCGTTTTCCAAAGCGCGCGAGGCCTTTTCCGTGACCTATTCCCTGCAGGGCGCCCGCTGGATTCTGGCGAGCGCCGATCTCGATCAGGTCGACCGCTACATGAAATTTTACTGCCTTCCGGAGATCATCGCCCGGCTGCTCTGCATTCGCGGTGTGCCGTTTCAGTCCGTGGACGAATTCCTGAATCCGAGCCTGCGCGAACATTTTCCGGATCCCTCGTCTCTGGCCGGAATGGATGCGGCGGCTTCGGATCTGGCTTCCGCGATCAAGGCCGGGCGTAAAATCGGTATTTTCGCCGATTTTGACGTGGACGGCTCGACGTCGGCGGCGTTGCTCGTCCGTTTTCTGCGGCATTGCGGGATCGATGCGCCGGTCTATATTCCGGACCGTCTGACGGAAGGGTACGGTCCGAACATCGAAGCGTTCAAAAAACTCCGTGAACAGGGGATCACGCATCTCCTTGTTGCCGATTGCGGCGTGACATCCTTTGATGTGATGGATGAAGCCAGAAAGATCGGCCTGCATGTGACGATCCTCGATCACCATGAGCCCGAGGCGGACTTGCCGTCTGCCGATCATATCATCGATCCCAAACGTCCGGATTGCGCAAGCGGGTTGTCGATGCTCTCGGCCTGCGGGGTGTGTTTTATGCTCTGCGTGGCGACGAACACGCTCCTGCGCGAGCGCGGCTATTACAAACACAAAGATCTGCGTGAGCCGGTCCTGAAAAATTTTCTGGAACTCGTCGCGATTTCAACGATCTGCGACATGGTTCCCTTGACCGCTGCGAACCGGCTGCTCGTCCGCTCCGGCATGGCCGTCCTGAACCGGCGGACGAATCCGGGCCTGAAGGCTTTGATGGAGGTCGCAAAACTCGAAGGAGTCCCGGGCGTCACGGATGTCGGCTTTGCCATCGGCCCCCGGATCAATGCCGGATCGCGGGTGCATCGCTCGGATCTTGGCGCGCGGCTGATGGCGACAGACAACCCGGAAGAGGCGATGGCGATTGCGCTGGAACTTGACGAGTGCAACAAAAAGCGCCGGGCAATGCAGGCGCAGATGTTCAAGGAAGCCGCGCAAAAGGTTGAGGGGGACGCCTCAGATGCGCAAAGCGAAACGCATATGATCTGCGTGGACGGGGAAGACTGGCATCCCGGCCTGTCCGGTCTTGTCGCGGGACAGCTCAAAGAGCGTTTCGGCCAGCCGGCCTGTGTCGTCGTCTGGGGACCGGACGGGCGCGGCGGGATCGAAGGGAAAGGCTCCGGGCGCTCCATCCCCGGTGTGAACATGGCCTCGGCCTTTATCGACGCCCGGCGCGAAGGGCTTCTGCTCAAGGGCGGCGGGCATGCCATGGCGGGCGGGTTTACAATCGCCCCCGAACATTACGAGGCTTTTCAGGCATTCATGGAAGACCACGTCACACGTCAGCTTACCGGCGAAGATGTCAGCATCCTTGAACGTGAAATTGATGTCGTTGCGAGCGTGCGCGGGATCACGCCGCAGGTCGTCCATCTTCTGGAAGATCAGGTCGGCCCGTTCGGCGAAGGATTTCGGGAACCGTTATTCGCCCTGCCGAATATCCGGGTCCATTCCGCCGATCCTGTCGGGCGGGACCATGTCCGCGCGTTGATCAGCGACTGGGAAGGCGGTCCGCGGATCAAATGCGTGGCGTTTCGCAGCGCCGAACTGCCGCTTGGCCGCGCCCTTCTGGACGCGGCAGGCGGGCGCATGCCGCTTCATCTTGCCGGATATCTGAAGCTGAATGTCTGGCAGGGCCGCGAGAGCGCGGAAATGCATATCGTCGACGCCGCACGGCTCACCGGCGCGGCGGAATAACGGCCGGCTCGCAAAACCGGAGCGCTTTTGCGCCCGCATTATGACATGATAACACAAAATACAAGATTTTCTTTATCCGTGTATCCTTGACCTTGACACTGTCCGGGGAAATTTTGATATTGGTTACAGTTAAGGATGTTGATTTAAGGGAGGCTGAATTTGATGTTTAATCGCCGCGCTCTTGTTTTATTCTTCTTGTTTTCTGCTCTTTTGTTTTCTGGGGCTGTTCGTGCGAGTGAAAGTACGGAGCCGCGCTTACATCTGAGTATCGCAGAACAGTTGGAAATCGATCAGGACAAAATTCAAGCGATTTTTGTCATTGAGGCCGAGAACAGATCTGTCGAGACGCTTCAGGGGCGCATTAATTCTGAGATGGAAGAGGCCTTGAAACTCGCAAAATCTTATGACGGCGTTCGAACCCGAACGGAAACATCCCATGTTTCCAAAACCGATCCTGATTCCGCTATTTGGCGTGGATGGCAATCGCTTGTCCTCGAGAGCGTGGACAGTGTCGCTCTTTTTCAGCTTGCCGGAAAACTGCAGGAGCGTGGTCTGGAGATGCGTGAGTTGAGCTACTCTTTATCTGAAGAGGCTTGGTACGCTGCGCGAGAATCCTTGACCGAACATATCGTCACCCGCTTGAGAAGCAGGACTCAACAGTTTTCCGAAGCACTTGGTTATTCCGGATACCGTTTTATCGAAATCAAAACGAATGATGGAAGATCTTCTGAGCGGCAGGGCATGATGAAAATGTCCGGGGCGGAAATTTTCTCCAGGGGCAAAAAGATGTCCGCGCCGCTTGCCGGACCCGGGGTCGAAAAGATCAGCCTTATGCTTAATGCCGAGGTTGTTTTAACGGATTAGCCCCATGGGTTTAAATTATTCAGGATCTACGCGGCCGGAATAACGGCCGGCCCGCAAAACCGGAGCGTTTTTGCGCCCGCATCCCTTTCGCCTGCGGAAGATGAGGACGGAGACACGATCCCGACTGTTGCGCCGGGTCGAAGCGCGCCCGGCTTGATGATCCTTGGCATTCCTGGGGCCTTTCCCTTCAAAAAGACAAGGATAATCCTGAAAAGAAATTTTTCAAGAAAATGAATTCCGAGCTTGATTTTTAAAATCCCAGCGGTTACAAACGTCTCCGTTCTGAAGACGTCCCCTTCGTCTAGCGGTTAGGACATCGCCCTTTCACGGCGGCAACACGGGTTCGAGTCCCGTAGGGGACGCCAGTTTTTATTGTCACACACATTCATCGATACGTGTACCAGCACTTATTTTCTCATATTACAGAAAACTCTTTGTTGAGACTTTTGCGCTGACAGAATAGACTGTCACGGACCCCAATGGACGCAAAAAGACAACGAAGAGAATGACATATGAGTAAGTTAACGCTTCAACAACTGGAAAACCACCTCTGGGCCGCCTGTGACATCCTGCGCGGCGCGGTTGATAGTGAAGCATACAAACATTACATCTTCGGCCTTCTTTTCTATAAGAGGCTTTGCGATGTGTGGGAAGAGGAATATGAAGACCGCCTCAAAACCTATGATGGCAATGAAGAAATGGCGGCTGACCCCGACGAACACCGCTTTGATATTCCCAAAGGCCACTTCTGGCGTGATGTCAGGCAACACACCACCAATATCGGCGAACACCTCAATGCCGCATTCAGAGCGATTGAAGACGCAAACATGCGATTGCAAGGCGTTTTTCAAGACGTGGACTTCAACAACAAAGAACGTTTCAGCGATACGATCCTCGAACAACTCTTGAAACACTTTGAAAAGCACCGGCTGCGCAAAGAAGACATCGATGGTGACATGTTGGGTGCGGCCTATGAATATTTGATCGCACAGTTTGCCGAAACAGCCGGGAAGAAAGGCGGCGAGTTTTTCACACCCAAAGAGATTGTCCGCCTGATTGTCGAATGTTTGCAGCCCGAAGAAGGCATGACGATCTATGACCCGGCCTGTGGCTCGGGCGGCATGCTAATTGAAGCCTCTCGCTACATGAGAAGGCATGGCAAGAAGTCCCACACGCTTGCGTTATATGGGCAAGAGAAAAACCTCAATACCTGGGCGATTGCAAAGATGAACCTTCTTTTGCATGACATAGAAGATGATGACAATATCTTGCGCGGTGATACACTTCTCGATCCAAAACATTTGACCGGCGGCTCATCTGACCAAGGGGGCGCGAAAGGACTGCAAACCTTCGACCGTGTGCTCGCTAATCCGCCCTTTTCCCTGAAGCAATGGGGGCACAGCGTTTGGGACAAAGGCGATAAGTTTGGCCGGGATCGCTTCGGATGTCCGCCGAAATCATACGGTGATCTGGCCTTTGTACAGCACATGATTTCTTCTCTCAAAAGCACCGGCAAGCTCGGCGTTGTCTTACCGCATGGTGTGCTCTTCCGCGCCGGGGCCGAAGGTCGTATCAGGCAAAACATGCTGGAACAGGATTTGATTGAGGGGATTATAGGTTTGGGGCCGAACCTGTTCTATGGCACCGGCATACCGGCGTGCATCATGATCATTAATAAGGACAAGGCATCGATGCGCAAAGGCAAGGTGCGCTTTGTGAACGGCGCGAAAGAATATGTCGAGGGACGCAACCAAAACAGCTTGAGCCAAGACAATGTGATGCGCCTTGCCGAAGGGTTTCTCAAAGATGAACAGGCCGAGGGCTTTTCTCGGACGGTAGACATTGAGGAGATCGCATCGAACGATTACAACCTCAACATCCCCCGCTATGTCGCCGATGTGAGCGAAGAGGAAGAGATTGACGTTGCCTTGGAGTTAGAAACGCTGAATGAACTGCGCGAAGCCCGCGATGAAGCCGAACGCCGCATGATGGACTACATGAAGGAGCTTGGTTATGCAGCCTGACGGGTGGGAAGAGCTTCGTATAGAAGATGTCTCAGATGTTAATCCTGAGGCATTGCCTGCATCTACCGATCCGAATCATGTCATTAACTACATCGACATATCCTCAATTGAACGGACAGGAAGAATATCTTCGATTACAGCAATACCTTTTGCAGAGACATCAAGCCGAGCAAGGCGAATTGTTCGTAAGGGAGATATTCTTGTAAGTACAGTTAGACCTTACTTGAAAGCATTTGCGAGAGTTTCAGATAACAGGGGCAATCTGATTGCTTCTACTGGCTATGCAGTCCTGCGTGCGAAAAGCTCTGTTGCGCCGGAATATCTATATCAATATATCCTAAGCTCCAAATTCGTAGATCAACTAACTGCAAAAATGAAAGGTTCAAATTATCCTGCCGTTTCTGCGAAAGATGTATCTGCATCAACTATCAGTATTCCGCCAATTGATGAACAACGAAAGATTGCTGATGTGCTGCAAAGCGTCGATGAAGCGATCACGGCAACGCAGGATGTCATTGACCAAACCCGCAAAGTCAAACAAGGCTTGCTACATCGCCTTCTTACACGTGGTATCGGCCACACCACCTTCAAACAAACCGACATCGGCGAAATCCCTGAGAGTTGGGAAGTGAAGACATTAGAAGAAATTGCAGATGTATCACGTGGCAAATTCTCGGCCAGACCAAGAAACGACCCTCAATTCTACTGTGGTGATATTCCGTTCATACAAACAGGCGATATTACAGCTTCGGAATACTACATTGAAACGCATACGCAGACCTTGAATGAGAAGGGTTTGACGGTAAGCAAGATATTCGATGCAGGCACGATCTTCATCACGATTGCGGCAAACATTGGCGACACCGCTATGTCGAGAATACCGATGGCGTGCCCTGATAGTGTCGTTGGTGTTAAGGCGCATGAGCATATCAATTCTCACTGGCTCATGAGTTTCTTGCGTACGCAGAAAGCTGACTTAGACAGTAAGGCAACGGTCAACGCACAGAAAAACATCAACCTCACATATTTGAAGCCGATGAAGGTGCCTGTGCCGCCAAAGGATGAACAAGACAAAATCGCCGAATTACTATCAACCATCACAGACGCGGTAATGAGTGAGGTCGAGAAAAGTGAACAACTCCAAACCGTCAAAGCCGGGCTGATGTCTGATCTTCTCTCTGGCCGTGTCCGCGTTCCGCGTGATGATTACATCAAGGAGGCAGCGGCATGAGCGTACCAAAGCTGATCAATATATATTGCGATGAAAGCTGTCATTTGGAGAACGACCATCAATCCGTGATGGTTTTGGGCGGTATCTGGCTGCCGGATGACCGCAAGAAAAGCCTGTCTATCGGTCTTCGTCAATTGAAGGAAAAGCATGGCCTTGGTTGGCACAGGGAACTGAAATGGAACAAGGTTTCAGATAAGAAAATAGATTTCTATCTTGATGCTGTTGATTTCTTTTTTGATACGAATGACCTGCACTTTCGGGGGTTGGTTGCTCAGAACAAAGAACAACTCCAGCACGGCGCATTTGACGGGCAAGACCACGACACGTGGTATTACAAGATGTATTTCACGATGCTCAAACAAGTATTCAGAGAGCAAAATCGTTATCACATCTATCTGGATATCAAAGACACACGCGGTGGGCGTAAGGTCAGAAAGCTCCATGATGTTGTATGCAACAGCTTGTATGACTTTGATCGCAACATCATTGAACGCTTCCAATTAATGCGTTCCGAAGAAAGCGAATTCATCCAACTGGCGGACCTGTTGATTGGGGCTTTGGCTTATTTTCATCGCGGCCTTCGTGCAAGTGAAGCAAAACAGGCCGTAATTAAGCGCATTCAGGAACGTTCAGGCCATGGTTTGGATCGCAAAACGTTGCCCAGCGAAGAGAAATTCAATCTCTTCATTTGGACACCTCAGGATCGTTGAGGTGATGCATGTGCACAGAATATGACTTGCAAGATTTTGGTGGCGACATTCAGGCATTCATCGAAGCCTGTTATCAAGCCTATCTGGACTTCTGGAACAGTTCACCCACTTTTCAGACAAAGCATGTGCAAAGAGGAAAGAAGATCGTCGAAGGAAAGGAAACGACTTTCTGGGGTATTGTTGAGGGGCATGATGACAAAGAAATAGATATTCTCAGATACAAGAAAGTGCCTTTGCTAGGGCATGTTATCAACGAAACAAACATAACAGCCAAAACGGATGTCTTGTTTTTCAAACGTCTTCACAACAGGAAAATAAGAATTGAAGCGTTCTCACAGCAAAACCAATTTCTTGTTGTTCTTGAAGAAAAAGGACAGCAAAGCAACAAGATACAATTCATAACAGCGCACCCACTGTCAGACAGACAGCTTCAAAAGAAGCTCAGAAAATATAACGAATTTGTAAGGGGAGGAGAAAAGCCGCTCTAGAAGAACCGAAGCCGCCTTTGGGAGGCGGCACGGTAACTCCTTCTACAACATGGTAGATGAGCTTCACTATTAATTATGATACTAAGAGGTTAATTGTCAATTAACAAATGGTTAATGCAGATATTACAATATGTTAAGAGTTATGGTGAAATGAGATAATTATGACCGAATATCTATTCGCAGAAAAGCCGGTGATTGAAGGGTTAGAAGCTCTGGGGTATGAATTCGTACCGGCCTCTGGGCACGCGAGCCGTCGTGAAGGTGACAATCATGTACTGTTCAAACCGCATGTGATTGAGGCGATCAAACGCTTGAACGGTCTGAGCGATGATGATGCGCGTGCGGTGTATCAGGACTTGCTGAATGAAACCGGCAATGAAGAGTGGGCGTATAAGCTGCGTGGTAATCTCAGCCGTATCCCGCAAGGCCAAGGAAACAAGAGGGCGCAGCACCAGACCATTCACCTTATTGATTTCAAGAACCCGGAGAACAACCGCTTTGTTGTCACCAATCAACTCTATGTGAAGTCGCAAAAACCCCGCATTCCCGATATTGTTGTCTATGTGAACGGCATCCCCTTGGTGGTGATTGAATGCAAATCGCCGCTCAACTGGAAAGACAAGACCGGCGAGGCGTTTGAGCAAATCAAACAATATGAGCGTGATATTCCCCGCCTCTTTCAACCGAACCAGTTCAATCTGATCACGGATGGAACCGGCCTTATGTATGGGGCAACGCACTCGCCCTCAAAGTTTTTTGGTACATGGAAAGACCCGTGGCCGCGTGAAGAGAAAGATTTCAAGAATGCGCTGGATAAGGGGCTTTGGTGCTTACTCGACAAGGAAAGGCTCTTAGACTTGATCGCGCATTTCATTGTGCTTGAGCGTGACCCGGATACCGGCCAGGTTATCAAGAAAATATGTCGGTATCAGCAATTCCGCGCCGTGAACAAGATTGTTGACCGCGTATCCGACCCCGATAAGCGCCCAAGGAAAAACAGGGGGCTGGTATGGCATACGCAAGGCTCAGGCAAGTCGCTCACGATGGTCTATGCCGCGCTGAAACTGAAAACGCATTTGACGCTGGACACCCCCGCGCTTGCCAATCCGAATTTGATGGTGCTGACAGACCGCAAAGACCTTGACCGGCAAATCAGCGGAACCTTTGAAGCGTGCGGCATTCGCAACCCGATCTCTATCAATTCGATGAAGGAACTGCATGACACGGTGCGCAGTGAAAGCGAAGGCTTAACCGTGCTTTCAACCATCTTCAAGTTCCAAGGCTCAGACAAGCCGATCCCAAACAGCCAGAACTGGATTGTGATGGTGGATGAATGCCACCGGACGCAGGAAAAAGACCTCGGAGCTTATTTGCGTGCGACAATGCCGGATGCGCAGTTCTTTGGGTTCACTGGCACCCCGGTCAAAAAGAATGACCGCGACACTTACGCGAATTTCAGCGTGGAAGGTGAAACGTATCTCGACAAATACGGCATTGATGATGCGGTTGCGGATGGAGCAACCGTGCCGATCTATTACACAGGCCGCAAGACTGACTGGCACATTGATGATGACAAGCTGGATATTCTCTTTGATACATGGTTCACGCATTTGCCCGATGAAAAGCTCACGGAGTTGAAACAAAAAGGCGTTACGCTCGCGCATTTGCTCAAACATCCAGAACGGATCAAGCTGATCGCCTATGATCTCTGGACGCATTACAAAGAATATGCGCAGCTCGATGATTTGAAAGCGCAGATTGTCGCGTATGACCGTGAAGCCATCATCTTATACAAACGTGCTCTTGATCGGGTTATCGCTGAGGATTTGATGAAGCATGAGGGATTGAGCGAAGACGAAGCCCTTGAAAAAGCATCTGCCTATTCCGAATGTATCTATTCCCCAAGCCAAGAAGATGCGAAGCCAAGTGAAGACCCGGATATTGAAGCCTTGCGCGACGATCTCAGGCAATATCACGATGACCGCACCGAGAAAGAAAAGGTCGATGATTTCCTTATTCGCGGGGAACAGCCGAGCTTCCTGATCGTCTGTGACAAATTACTGACCGGCTTTGACGCGCCGGTTGAGGCCGTGATGTATCTCGATAAGCCTTTGAAAGAGCATAATCTCTTGCAAGCCATTGCCCGAACAAACCGCGTGGATACGCCGAAGAAGCGCAACGGCCTGATTGTTGATTACATTGGCGTTTCACGAAAACTTGATGAAGCCTTGGCCTCGTACCGCGAAGACGATGTGAAGAACGCCATGCGGCCCCTTGATGATCTGCTTTCACAGCTTCGCGCCGCCAATGCCGAAGTGATGAAAGAAGTCACGATTAAGCGCACAGGCAAAGACGTGAAAGCCGAGATTGATGCGTTTTTGGACACGCTGGAAGGCAAGCTGGACAAATGGTTCACCTTCCGCCGCAAAGCGCGTGATTTCATCTCTGCCTATGAAGCTCTTAGCCCCGATCCGAGCGTTTTGGATTTTCGTGATGATCTGAAGTGGATCAATCAGTGTTTGCGTTACGGCACGCAAGTTATGGAGAAGAAGGAAGCCCTTGATCACTACGAATACTCTCACAAGATACGTGACATGCTGGACGAGCACGTCCATGCAACCGGCTTGAGCACGACCATCAAACTCCGGCACATCACTGACCCGGATTTCTGGCAAGATTTTGAAACCGAAGGCAAGAGCGAAGAAGAGTTGAAGACTGCCGCCATTCGCAAGTCCACAGAAATGCGCAAAGTCACGACTGAGCGCATGAACAAAAACCCTCTGCAATATCAACGTTTCTCTGATCGTTTGATTGAAATCCTCAAACGTCTGGAAACGGCACAAGCGAATTATGTTGACGAACTGCAAGCCCTTGAAGAATTGGCCAAGGATATTGAGGCCGAAGATAAGGCGCATGAAGATGCGGGGATGGATGAACATGCATACCGCATGTTCAAAATCCTTGAAGCCTTCGCCGCCGAGAATGGCGATGACAAACCGGATGAAACGCTCGCCGAAGATTTGAACTTGCTCTATGCCAATGATGAAACCGCGCCGATCCTCTGGCAAGACCGCGAACAGTTGAAGAAATCACTCAGGCAACAAGTCCGGCAAACGCTTTTCAAGCATGGTTACGGCAACATGAAAGCCGTTGCCGAGCGCATTGAAGAATACGCCTTGAAGCACCATGCAAAGAGGTGATGAATGCTATGCCTGTACTAACCGTTGGCAAAACTGAAATCCCCTATGAGGTCTATCGTAGCCACCGAGCCGAGAAGCGGCGCATAGAGGTCAAGCCCGAAGGTATCCGCCTCACTGTTCTGCCCAATGACAACGAAGCCGACATCCAGAAATTCATCAAGCGCAAGAAACGCTGGATATATGATCAATTCGACATCATGCGCGAGAAACTTGCCAAACGGCCTTTGGTCCACCGATATGTAAGCGGAGCCAAGATACCTTATCGTGGCCGCATGATGATGTTGAAGATTGAACGCGGCGATCATAGAGACATCAAAATCAACTATCGCAATCGTTTTGACATCCAGGTTCCCGAATGGGTTGGCGAAGAAGCGCACGACCTTGTTATTGAAGACGCGCTGAGACTTTGGCTCCGCAAACGCGCAAGAGAAGATGCAAAACTATTCTATGATCAATATAGACTGCAAACCGGCTTGAAACCAAAAGCCCTGCGCGTGCGTGATCAAAAGCATCATTGGGGGTTGTGCGGCAAGGATGGAACTATTCACATCAACTGGAACCTGATATTTTCACCGAAGCCGGTCATGGAATACGCAATTGTCCATGAGCTTTGTCATCTGCGTTATAGGGATCACGGCGAAGACTTTTGGGGTCTGGTTGAAGCTATTCTCCCGGATTATCAGAAGCGAAAACAATGGCTTGATAACAATGAACACATGCTCGGCCTTTCGCGCAAAGAGTTCTTGATTGATCTGAAATAGCCTTTCTTATTTTCGTTAACCATTCTACACTGGCCGTAGCCGCTGGCCGAAACCCTTGGCGCTGCCCTCTCGATTTGTGTCGGGGAGGCGGCGAAAAACAAAAGCGCTTGCGTGAATATGCATCATGATCTCGGGTACATCGATCTTGAGGAGTTCACCACCCGTCAAAAAGCCAAAACCAGCTTGTCATCCCCGTTTTCAAGCACGACTGTCCGGAAAAAGTTAACGCGTAATCCCGGCTATTGCACGATCTCTCCGAAGCCCGGGAGATAATCGGCCGGCACGTCGTACTGGAACGCGCTCACGGGGCGGGGCTTGCGGGTTTTTTTGCCTGTCTCGTTTTTCGTCTGGCCCATGGCCCGGCAGTGAAGCCCAAAACGCCGGCAAAATCAAGCGTAGTAGTGTAAGGCGAGCGTGGAATGTAACGGTTTCCCTACCAGAAAATTTCAATTTCAACCTTACCGTCGCTTCCATAGCCTCGTGACCCGTTCGCCGCGCCTGCCGCCCCGCCGCCCGTTACTGTCGTATCGCCGATGTTCGCCCCGCCGCCGCCGCCGCAACAACCGTTATAGCCACCGTGTCCGTTGCCTTTCCCTGCCAGGCCCCCCGGATACCCGCCGCCGCCGCCGCCGTGGTTTGAATCGCTTTCACCGTAGTTGTTGGTTCCCTGCCGCGTCGCATCGCCGCCATCAAGCCCGGCTTCTCCCATTCCCCCGCCTCTGTTTCCGCCGCCGCCGCCGCCGGCAGAAACAAGAACGGCGCCCGGATCTGTTGTTTGTCCGTCAAAAACAGTCGAGCTTCCACCGCCGCCTCCGTTGGCTTCCGTATACGTTCCCCCCCAGGGATCATTGTGGCCGCCGTCACCGCCGTTCGGATAGCCGCCGGCGACCCGACCGGCGCCGCCGCCGACTACAACGGTGAACGATTCACTCCATACGGTCAGCATGGATACCGCGTATCCGCCGTTTCCGCCGCCGCCGCCGTTTCCGCCGTTCTCTCCGGCAGCCCCGCCGCCGCCCCATGTTTTAATCACGATGCTTTCCGCATTCGGGGGCGGGAAGAAATCGTACTCTCCCGGTGTGTCATAAACGCAGGTATTTCCGGACAAATATCCATCGCAGGGGTGAGAGATTCCAGTAACATCCCATGTGCCCTCAAAGCCGGCTATATTGACCGTGGCCGTTCTGGTCACATACGGCGTTGCCGTCATGCGGAGTTGGAGCGTATCGCCGGGAGAGACAGTGTCGCTGGCCGTCCAGCTTCCGCCGTTGACGCGTAGTTCGGGGCTGCCTTCGACGCCTGAAACGGTTACAGTTCCGCTGGTTTCAGGCCCGATTGTCAGAGCGCTCGACTCCACAAGGCCGAACCCTGATCTGTCGGAGAACCAGAAAACCGGACTTGGGCTCCCGCCCCCTGCGCTAAAAGGGACCCAGGACGGCGACCCCCCGGCGCCGTCGCAGTATTCGCCGCGCTGTTCGGTAGGGTTCCATCGAATCCGCCCGTCCCCGGCCGCATCGCAATCGGCCGAAGCGCTCTGCGCGACCGTGATCGCCGTGGCGTCGCCCTCAAGCGCCGTGGCGGCGAGGGTTCCGGTTACGGAAACGCCCGTGTTCGTCGTGGCCAGCCTTACCGCATTGTTGTACCGGAGGTCAACGCCGGCGTTGCGCGTGCCGTAGATCATCCATTCATTGTCCATGTCGTTGTAAATGCCGACACGGCTGTCCGCGCTGTCATCATCGCTCATGAACACCCAGCGGTTATCGATGGAATAGCCTTCCCAGTTTCCAGTGCCTGTACCGGTCACGGCCACGGTTCCGAATTCCGCGGACGGATCGTCCAGCTCCTTGCCCGGCGCGAACTGAAACCCGCCGTCCGCGCGGAGAAGGTTGGGCGTATAGACCCCGCTTGAAAAAGCGCCGAGTTGATTGAGGCGCAGCCATGAATCGTTTCCGCGCAAGGCATGCTTGCCGTGGATCGACAGGTCGCCGGCGAAATTGTCATCCGCATCGCTGCGCAGGAACTGCGCGCTGTCCAGGGAGTCGAGCGTATCGGCGTTTCCAACCGTCACCGAACCAAGCCCGGTCAAACCGCTGCCGTCACCCACGAATGCCGTGGCTTTCACCGTTCCGGTTACGTCCAGCGCCGTCTGCGGATCCGCTATCCCGATGCCGACATTTCCGTCTTCCCTGACAATCATCCGGCTGTTGGCGCCGCCCGTCATGAATTCGAGATCGCCCGTGCCGCTCTCCGCGCGCAAGACAAGGCTGTCCAGCGTTTCGTCGTGATACAGGACCCCGGCGACCGTGCTGCCGTCCTTGTTGAAGTGAATCGAGGTATATCTGTCTCCGGTGGCGCTTCCCAGGCGGAGCTGGTTATTATTCTCACCGAAGATATCCAGTTTATAGGCAGGATCCGCCGTCCCGATGCCGACATTGCCGGCGCTGTAATAGATCTCATCCGCCTCGCCCGTTCCGTCGAGCCATTTTCCGCCCGTGTCGTCCGCGCAAACCCAGGCCGAACCGTCATATTTGATAATCTGTTCGGCGCCGCAGGTCAGACCGGAGAGCGAACTCACCCCGCCGCCGGACGTGCCGTCGGAGCCGGTGCCGTGCCCGGCCTCGCGCACCCACATGGTGAAGTTGCAGCCCGCGCTGACCGAACTGCAATAGGAAGAACTGTCATGCAGCCCGACGAACCACTCATGCGTTGAAGCGTAATGGGTCATAAAATACAGGTCCGCGCCGCCTGCGCCATGATCGGACAGGCCGAAATGCGTGGTGGCCCGGTCCGGGTGAGCGCCTTCCTGGTCGTTCCCGAGCGCGGTGTCGCTCCATGAAAAGGCCAGGCCGTTCGTCATGGCCGCATCGTTATGATTATAATCTCCGGCGGCGAAATAACGCGTCGGGGTATAGGTGCCGTCCCCTTTCAGGCGGTATATGCCGTTCCCGCGCAAGGCGTTGATCACGGTATCGGCGTATTTGAAGCTGTTCGCGTCCGACGGTGCGGGAACGGACGGCACGTCAAGAGCATCGGAGGTGTCCCAGCCTGCCGTGTCCCCGCCGGCCCCGCGCATCACAAGCGTCCACCCGCCGCCGTCGGCGGTCATGTCGCAATAGGCCCGGAAAGCCATCTCCGAACCGGAGGCCCCGTCCGGATCGACGTAATAGGCCCCGTCGGACGACACGCCGTTCTTCAGGAGATGCGCGCAGGACAGGGCGGCCTTCTCTCTCACGGAGCCATCGCAGTACCCGTTGTCCGCCGGACAGGTCACCTTGATTTTCTCTTCGCCGAACGGCGCATTCGGTCTCTGGAAACTGGACGTGTAGCGGGCGATGCCTTTCGTAATCCGCAAACCACCCAGATATCCATCCATCCATCCGTTTAGCATGGTTCCATCATCAACGTTACCGACGAACAGGTCGCTGGCATAATTCGGGACATCCACTGTAATTGCGGCACTGCCAATTAAAACACCGTCCAGGAAAAGGCGCAATATGTTGCCTTCACGAGCCGCAGCAACGTGAACCCACTGACCGGAAGGCGAGGTCCTGTCAACGCCATCTCCAGCGAGAACTTCCGTTCCCGAGTTTCTCCACTTAAAGGCAAGCCCCTCGTCATATTGGTTGGCGAGCCTGAAAACAAGGAAGTGCGTTGAGATATGGTCGACCATCCCCAAAATCGTATGATGATCGCTTGCGGCCATACTATTGAAATAAACCCAGCTTTCAACAGTGAAGTCATCGGCCCCGAATTCCCAATCCGCACTATCCGGAATACGCAGATAATCACCATCCCCGTCAAATTTCAGAATTTTCCGGCTGCCGCCCCAGGGGTCCGTGATGCCTGTCGACAACGCCGCATTTCCGTTAGCGCCGACAGAATGCGCGGAATCGCTCAGATCCGTGATCGTCGAAGTGTCCTTGTCAGGCTGGATCAGCAGAACGACATTGTCGAAATACTCGTCCCCCTCGGGCGTCATGTCCCCGCCCGCGATCAGGGTCCAGCTTCCGGCCCCGTCGCACATCTCGAGCCCGTTGCCCAGGCCGTTCAGGCGCAGCGCCCCCTTGTTCGACCCGTCCGCCGCACAGGTCGCCGCCGTGCTTCCCAGCAACAACTCGCCGTCCACATGCAGCGCCGCCGACGGGTCCGTAATCCCGACCCCGACATGCGCCGCATCGTAATAAATCTCATCCGCCTCGCCCGTCCCGTCGAGCCACTTGCCGCCCGTGTCGTCCGCGACAACCCAGCTCCCGCCGCTGTATTTCAGAATCTTGTCGTCCGCCGCGCCGGTCGTATCCACATCGGACAGGCCCGCGAGCGTGTCCGCGCCGCTGCCGCTTCCATACGGCCCGATCGCGAGCCAGCCGGAGCCGTTACAATACTGCATCACGTCATGGTCGGTATTATAGACCAGATCCCCGGCCACCCCGTCCGGAGACGTGCAGCTTCCGCCGCCGCCCCCGCCGGACAGCAGGCCATAAAACGTTCCCGATGGCGTACCGCTTACCTGGTTATAGTCGTCCCGCCCCCAGCACACGAGCGAGCTGTCCGTTTTCAGGGCGCAGCTATGCCTGAACCCCGCCGCCACGGCCGTGAAATCCGTCCCCGAGGGCGGTGTCGCCTGACCATGGGTATCAAGCCCCCAGCACACGAGCGAGCCGTCCGTTTTCAAGGCGCAGCCATGGTACGAAGCCCCCGCCGCCACGGCCGTGAAATCCGTCCCCGAAGGCGGTGTCGCCTGACCAGCGCCATCCGACCCCCAGCAAACAATCGATCCGTCCGTTTTCAAGGCGCAACTGTGATGCTCTCCCGCCGCCATGACCGTGAAATCCGTCCCCGAGGGCGGTGTCGCCTGACCATAGTTATTCTGACCCCAGCACACGAGAGAGCCGTCCGTTTTCAAGGCGCAGCTATGGTTATATCCCGCCGCCACGGCCGCAAAATCCGTCCCCGAGGGCATAGCGCTTACCTGGTTATAGCTATTAAGCCCCCAGCAGGCGAGCGAACTGTCCGTCTTCACGGCGCAGTTATGAGAATGCCCTGCCGCCACGGCCGTGAAATCCGTCCCCGAGGGCGTAGCGCTCACCTGGTTATAGTCATCCCACCCCCAGCAGACGAGCGAACCGTCCGTCTTCAGCGCGCAGCTATGATAATTCCCCGCCACCACGACCGCGAAATCCATCCCCGAGGGCGGTGTCGCCTGATCATGAGCATCCCACCCCCAGCACACGAGCGAACCGTCCGTTTTAAAGGCGCAGCTATGGTTATATCCCGCCGCCAGCACATCCGGCCCGCCGATGCCCACAGAACCGTACCCCGGCGCGGCCGCGCCCGCCGTTCCGGTCACCTGGACGAGTTCCGTCGCCACGGACCCCGCAACGCTCAGCGCGTCATTCGTCTTGTCATACGCAAACGCCGCCTCCCCGCCGAATGCCGTCCCGCCGTCGTTAAACTGCACAAACGTGTCCAACCCGGCCGCGTCGCCGGCCGCGTTATCCGCGACAACCCAGCTCCCGCCGCTGTATTTCAGGATCTTGTCATCCGCCGCGCCCGTCGTGTCGACATCGGAAAGATCGGGCAGAGAAATGGCCGAATCGACCCAGTTCGATCCGTCATGCCGCAAAAAGTCGCCGTCGGCCGCCGAAGTGATCGAAACATCGCTCAGATCCGCCAGACTGCCAACGCCGCCCCCGTTTAAAACCGAGACTGAAGCATCAACCGGCCCTTCCGCAACGACAGGCTCGACAACGGCAAGCGTATCCGCATTAATCACGGAATCGACCGTGTAGAGGCCGTCATTCGAAGCCGTCCCGCTCAGGGAGAAGGTTCCCCCGGGGCCAAGAATTACGCCCAGAGTTCCGTTCGCATTATTATCGGCAATCGTCCCATAGGCGAAACTGGCCGTCCGCAGAAGATCACCCTGGCCGTTGATATAGGCCACGGTATGCGAATCCAGCCCTGCCATGGCGTAAAAACCGCCCGTCTCCGTTGTCGGTCCGGTGCCATGAAGAGACCAGTTCGATCCATCCCAGCTATAAGAGCGCAGCTGGCCGTTCTGGAAATCGACAAACGCGATCGTCCGGGAATTCAGCGTCGCCAGTTCAGGCGCATTGATTGACGGCGGAAGGGTAAATGAATTCCCGATCTGGCTCCAGTTCGTTCCGTCCCAGCCGTAAGTCTGCAACTGCTGACTGGTGTGATCGGATACGACCACTTTCCGGGAGTCCAGCGCCGTCATCGCAAGCCACTGACGGGACCCCAGCCCAAGCGCGTTCCCACTCTGGCTCCAGTCTGTCCCGTTCCAGACATAGGTTCGCAGTAAATCTGTTGAATCGTCTACCAGGGCAACGGTCAGGGAATCCAGCGACGCAAGCTCGCAATAGCCGATCCCGGAAATCGACAACCCGTTTCCACTCTGGCTCCAGTCCGTCCCGTTCCAGACATAGGTCTTCAGTGTATCGTTCGTGGCGTCAATAAAGGCAATCGTATTGGTGTCCAGCATCGTCAGTGCGGGCATGTCAATTGTTCCCAGGGAAAACGAATTCCCGGCCTGGCTCCAGTTCGTGCCGTCCCGGACATAGGTTCGCAACTGATCGTTCGAGCTGTCGGCAAACGCAACAGTATTGGTATCAATCAAGGTCAGGGAGGGATGACTGACCGCAATTGATTCCGTGTTCCCAACCGCATTCCATGAGGAAGCCGTCAGCGTAAAGCTGGACGAGAGAGTGGCCCCTCCGCTGCTCTCGCAGGCGCCGACCTCCCACGTCCCGGCATTGTAAACAAGGCACTGCCCGTCCGCCGCGCCGGTCGTATCGACGTTCGAGAGCAGGTCCAGGTCCAGCGCCGCATCCACCCAGTTCGTCCCGTCGTGACGCAGGATATCCCCGTCCGCCGCCGCCGTGATCACAACATCGTCCAGTTCGAAAAGATTTTCCGCGCCGGTAATCGTCGTCCCGCCACTCCCGCCATACGGCCCGATCGCGAGCCAGCCGGACCCGTTGCAGTACTGCATCACGTCATGGTCGGTATTGTAGACCAGATCCCCGGCCACCCCGTCCGGCGACGTGCAGCTTCCGCCGCCGCCGCCACCCCCGCCCGACGGCAGGCCGAAATCCGTCCCTGACGGCGTGTTGCTCACCTGACCAGAGCCATCCGACCCCCAGCAAACAATCGACCCGTCGGCCTTTAACGCACAGCTATGCTGATACCCCGCCGCGACGGCGGCGAAATTCCCCCCGGAAGGGGTATTGCTCACCTGATTCTGGCCATCACTCCCCCAACAAACGAGCGACCCGTCCGTCTTCAGCGCGCAACTGTGATTTCCACTCGCCGTGACGACGGCGAAATCCGTTCCCGACGGCGGCGTCGCCTGACCACTTCCATCATACCCCCAGCAGGCGAGCGATCCGTCCGTTTTCAGCGCGCAGCTATGCTGATGCCCCAGCGCGACGGCGACGAAATCCGTTCCTGAGGGCGGCGTCGCCTGACCACTTCCATCATGCCCCCAGCAGGCGAGCGACCCGTCCGTCTTCAGCGCGCAACTGTGATATCCACCGGCGGCGACGGCGGAAAAGTCCGTTCCTGAGGGCGGCGTCGCCTGACCACTTCCATCATACCCCCAGCAGGCGAGCGACCCGTCCGTCTTCAGCGCGCAACTGTGATAGTACCCTCCCGCAGCGGCGGCGAAGTCCGCTCCCAACGGCGTCGTTGCCTGATTATGATTATCAAGCCCCCAGCAAATGAGTGATCCGTCCGTTTTCAGCGCGCAGTTATGCTGATGCCCCACCGCGACGGACGTAAAATCCGTTCCCGGGGGCTGTGCCGACTGACCATTCGCATTAGCCCCCCAACAAAAGACCGACCCGTCCGTCTTCAGCGCGCAACTGTGATATCCACCGGCGTCCAGAACACCCGGCCCGCCAACGCCTACACCCGAGCCGTACCCCGGCGCGGCCGCGCCCGCCGTTCCGGTCACCTGCACCAGTTCCGTCGCCACGGACCCCGCAACGCTCAGCGCGTCACTGGCCTTGTCATACGCAAACGCCGCCTCCCCGCCGAACGCCGTCCCGCCGTCGTTAAACTGCACAAACGTGTCCGACCCGGCCGCCTCCGCACTCGCGCCCGCCCCGGCAACCGCGCTCCACGCCCCGGCCCCGTCGCACATTTCAAGACCGTCCGCCGCCGCGTTCAGGCGCACCGCCCCGGCCTGATCCGCCCCGCAGGTCGCGTCCGTTCCGAGGAGCAGGTTCCCCGTCGTGTGCAGAGAGACTTTCGGATCGCTCGTCCCGATTCCAACGGCCCCGCCGCTCCGGTAAACATCCGTGCCGTTCGTCAGCCACACGCCGGATCCAAAGACGGTAATCGCCCCCTCAACAGGTCCCTCGGCCGTGACAGTCTGGGCCACCTCGACCGTGTTCGCGTCCGGAAGCGCCACAGCCGTATAAAAACCGTCGTTCGAAGGTGTC
>JANQFU010000012.1 GCA_028277665.1 Alphaproteobacteria bacterium
ATGGTATCACTCTAACTCAAGCTTCGCTTGTCCGGACTCGTTAGTCCGGACGCACTCCATCCACGGGGCAAGCCCCTTGGTTTTTACGTGCCTATAAAAAAAACGTTTTCTCTGGATCCCGGCTTTCGCCGGGATGACGGTGGTTTATAAGGTTTTAAAGTCCTCTTATCCATAGCTGGGGTTATATAGACCCGCGAGGGAAGAACAGGACAGGATTTGATTAGCGACGTTCGGCCGGTTCGGAAAACCCCGTTATCTCCACAGGCGGACGGCCGGGAAACTGCGCGACAACATTCAACGTCCCTCCCATGGCTTCTATGTAACGGCGAAGCGTGGAAAGCATCAAATCCGTCCTTTTTTCAAGTTTTGACAGATTTCCCTGATCCATATTCAATTCCTGCGCAACCTGTTCCTGTGTCAAATTCATGGCTTTCCGCAATTCCTGCAGAGCCATGTATTCTTCGACAAGCTCTTGAGAACGGTTTTTGATCCGCTCCTGCCGTTCCTTTGAAAGCCCGGCAATAAAATCATCCATTGTGCGCGCCATAATCCTAATCCTTTTTTATACGGTCGAGCCACTCCGTAAAACGTTCATCGGCTGTCTTGATCAGTTTCTTGTAGAAACGGGTCCGGCTGACACCCGACTTGTCTCCTGCAACAAGCAGAACCGCCTGTCGCTCAGGATCAAAAGCGAAAGCAACACGCCAGACGCCATTACACGCCCTGAAACGCAATTCTTTCATATTGGAATGTTTCGAGTTCTCCAGCGTATCGACGTGCGGCCGGTTTAACTGCGGCCCAAAGATCTCCAAAAGGTCTTTGTGGCTTGCCAATTCATCCTGCACATCTTCCGGCAAACACAGGAGTTCGGCCTCAAAAGCCTCATACAGAAGAACCGTCCATCCCATACTTAATTATGTCCTTAATAACATATGTTGTCAAATACATATTTCACACACTGGATTTTCTCAGATACTCATCCGACGCGATGAGGAAGCCGTGCGCGACACACCAGATGGCGGAGGCTATCGCAAGCCGGAAATCCGACAGGAGAAGCGCGGAAGCCAAAATAGCCAGGCACCCCGATCCCTGTATAATCCCGGCGCAGGCCAGCGGATATTTATCCGTCAGGGATAGCGGAAACGGGAGGGGATACTGCCTGCCTGTATGACGCTGAAACCCCGCGCGGATCAGCAAGATCCCCCCGAGAAAGCCGGACATAATTGCAATCAATTCAGGCGAAAAGACGCCCAGAGACAACCCATTGGAAAGCCCCACGGTCAGATAGGCCATCATAATCGCTGTCCCCCAATAAAACAGCCACAAATGGTTAGCCGCTGAAAGAATGACCGCACAGGAACATGAGAGAAACAAGATGGAAGAGACAAGTTGCATGCCGTTTGTTTCCGTAACATTAGAGAGCAGAAGAAACAGATTTCCGCACAAAAACAGCACGCCGGACACCCGCCGGCAGAGGGGATAAGACAGTTTCATTTAAGTCCTTCTCTTTTTGGAGGGACAAATCCTATGATCGAAATCAAACCAGAGTATTTTCATGGCCCGGCCGCGACGGATTCCGAATATACGCGCCTTGCCCGTTAGACGGAGGGAAAACAATTCATCAATATCGTCAAGTTGCAGCTCCTGCAATCTGCGCTGCGCCTCCGGAATCAAATCTGAAACCGGAATCGGATGATGATTTGTTCCCCTTGTTTTTCCGCCGCTTTGCCGCTCAATTTCCGACCATGTCATGGTTTCAAAATTCCTGAGCTTTGGCAGAATCTCACTTTCCCAGCGAATCCGTCCGATTCTCTGCCATCCCCACTCTCCGTCACTGTCGATAGCACCCACTTGCCAGACCGGGCTCTCCCATTCATAGGAGGAGGCATCCATTTTTTGACGCACATCCTTGACCGGCAAAGCGTCAAACTGGGCTTTCGGCGTCTTGGAAACCTGTTTCCTGCTTTTATTTTTCTTCGCCGCCATATCGCTACAGGCTTGAATAATACTCTGCCATAGAGGCCTGTGAGATCACGGACGTTCCCCGAACGGTCTCCGGCAAACCCTTTCGGGCCAAACGCCACGGGTCTTCCATATGCGTCAGATCGCTCAATTGCTGCGAATTGAAAGAGCCGTAATAAGAAACAACGACATCGATCGATTCTTTCTGGGGCTGTGCGATGTTATCCGCGTTGCCTTCGGGAACGGATTCGATCATGTAAGACCCTTTATGCCATTGATACAAAGGTGGAACGACAGGGCCGTTCACCCAAGCCTCAATACGTTCATCAAACAACGGCGTCTCATCCCAGACAAGAGACCATGCCTGAGCGTAATAGCAGAGTTTCTGGAGTTTCATCGCCGTAATCGGGCCCGTCCGTTCCAGAATATATTTCGCGACATCAAAGACGCTCGCCATGACCGGCTCCAAACACAAAAGCACTATAAGACCGTGAGGGAACAGAATACTGTATAAATTGTATCATGAAAACTATCCCAAAATGGTATAGTTTTTCAATATCTCTTTGAACATCTCTTTGAACCTTGGGACATATATCCTTGAAAAATCCGAACGAACATACCCTTCCCCCCCTCTCCCGCCTGCGGGAAAACAGGATCAGCGGACCGGAATTCGGCGCGGCCCTTTCGGACGAGACGGATGCGTTTTTGAGAGATCTGGCAAGCCGCCACCTCCCGCAGGACGCCCTGACCCTCGTCGCGATCGGCGGCTACGGACGGCGGGAGCTCTGCCCCCATTCGGATATCGACCTGCTGTTCCTCCTGCCCGGGGACGCACCGGAAAGCCTGAACGCCGCGATAGAATCCATGCTCTACGCCCTCTGGGAAGACAACAGCCGCAAAATCGGCCACGCCGTGCGCACCGCCGGACAATGCGCAGAACTCTCCGCCGAAGACCTGAAAGCCGCAAATGCACATCTTGACGCGCGCCGCCTGTGGGGCCGGGAAGACCTGCTCGAAGAGATGCACACCGCGCTGCGCCGCCTGTGGACGCGCGCGCGCCTCCAGACTTACGTTACGCAGGCCCTCGAAGAGCGCGACAAGCGCCACCGCCAGTTCGGCGACACACGCTATGTTCTGGAGCCCAACATCAAAAACGGCAAAGGCAGCCTGCGCGATTATCAAACCCTGTTCTGGATTACCGATCTTCTCTACGGGGCGCGCACGCCGGAGGATTTAAGCGACCGGGGATTAATGACCCGGACCGAGGCCGCCCGCTTCCGCAAGGCGCATGACGTCCTCCTGACCATCCGCGCCCATATGCACGACGTCGCCGGACGCGCGGAAGAGCGCCTTCACTTCGATATCCAGCCGGAAATCGCACGGCGGCTCGGCTATGTCAACCGCTCGAACCTGAAAGCCGTCGAACGCTTCATGAAACACTACTTCCTGTTCACACGCGATATCGGCGACCTGACCCGCATTATCTGCGCCGATATCGACGCCCGCTTTGCCGAACCGCATGAAAACAAAGGCGAGATCGAAAAAGACAAAAAGATCTACGGCTTCCACCTGCATGGAAACCGGCTCGATTTCGGACCGGGGCACCGGCTGGACCGCCACCCGATCGAGATTCTGCGCCTGTTCCGGATCGCACAGGAAAAAGGATACGACATCCATCCGGGCGCGCTGCGCCGGATCACAAAGAACAGACGGCAAATCAACGACGCCCTGCGCCGCGATCCACTGGCCGGACAGCTTTTCCTCGAGATTCTGACCGCGCCGGGCGGAGCGGCCCTGACACTGCGCCGGATGAACGAATCCGGGGTCCTCGGACGCTATCTCCCCGATTTCGGCCGGGTCATCGCCCTGATGCAATTCGACCGCTATCACATGTTCACAGTCGACGAGCACACACTGCGCGCCGTGGACCTCCTTCACCGGCTGGAAAGCGGAGACCTTGTCGACGGCGAAGCCCCGCCCGCCCTCGCCGTCCAGCTTTTCGGAGAAATCACGGACCGGGCCGTCCTGTATATGGCCGTCTTCCTGCACGACATCTGCAAGGGACGCGGCGGCGATCACTCCGTTCTCGGCGCGGAACTGGCCTTAAGCCTGTGCCCGCTCTTCGGGTTGAACGACGCCCAGACCCGACTCGTTTCATGGCTCGTCTATTCTCATCTCATCATGTCGCATGCCGCGTTCAAGCGGGATCTGGCCGATCCGAAAACGATCGAGGATTTTACGCTCCGCGTCGGCGCGCCGGAACGCCTGCGGCTTCTCACGCTTCTGACGACCGCCGACATCATGGCCGTCGGCCCGGGCCGCTGGAACGCATGGAAAGCCGGCCTGATCGAAGAGCTCTATTACAAATCGCTTGAAATGATGCGCGGGCGCAAGGAAGGCGGCCCGGCTCCGGCCTCCCCGGCAAAGCCGAAACTCCCGCCGGGATACAAACCCGGCACGACCGATATCGCCTTCGAACAGGATCCCCTCCGCCAGACGACCATCGTCACGATCACAACCCCGGACCGCCCCGGCCTGTTCGCGATGATGGCCGGCGGATTATCCGCCGCCGGAGCCAATATCATCGCGGCCCGCATCACGACCAGCGAGGACGGCACCGCCATCGACAGCTTCGCCGTCCAGAACCACGCCGGATTCCCGTTCGATCAGCCCCGCCGCCTCGATGAGATCCGGGAGACCGTCCGCAAAGCCCTGGAAGACGGGATCGACCTCGCCCGGAGCATCGCGCGCCAGACACCGGCAGGCGGCGACAACAAAGAGAAAAAAGACGTCTTCGACACGCCGACAAAAATCAGGATCAACACGACCGCAAGCCGGACGAACACCGTCATCGAAATCAGCACCCGCGACCGCCCCGGCCTGCTCTATGACATGACCTGCGCGATGCGGGATTGCGGCCTCCAGATCCGCAGCGCGAAAATCACGACGCAGGGCCAGAAAGTCGTCGACGTCTTTTACGTTCAGGATAAAAACGGCGACAAACTGACCCCGGAAACCCAATCCCGCGCCAAAGAAACCCTCAAACGCGTACTGGATACGGAGCCAAAGGACTGATCAGGACGATCCCTCGGAAAAATATTCAAACCATAAAATTCTGATATAATTAAATTCCGTCATCCTCCGGCCAAGCAACGCTTGAGTCCGGAGGATCCATTCGCCCGCCCGCGAAGACTTTGAAATAGATCCTCCGCCTTCGCGGATGATGATGATTTTATACGGTTTTGAGTCGCGAAGACGCAAAGATCATGCATCATCCGGTTATAACGAGCCCGGAAGCACCGCCCTCGACGATAAAGCCCGGGTCGTTTCTCTTGATGAGGGGAGTTTGCAGGTTGCTGCCTCATATCCGCTCTCAAGGAGAAGAGCGCGTCCCGGCCGCCACAATCCGGACGTTCCCGAACACGACCGTCCTGATCTCCGCAGATATGTGGGACAGATTGAAAGAGCATGACGCCGTCCAGCGGGCCCCTTTCTTTCGAAACGTTCAGGTTCCAGGACTATAACCCGATTTTGACACGCAGCTTCGAAAACCGGTCACGGTAGAACGGCGGTTTTTCTCCGGCCTCGGCAACGCGTTCGAGCATGTTCAAAAGATCTGCTTTCTCTGAACGGTTCAAACGCGCAGCCAGAAAAGGACCGAGTTTTCTTATGACAGTGCCAACTTCGACAATTTCTCCAACAGCCCATTTTGCGTAAGCCGCGGCTTCCTCAGCTTTTGACACAGAGCTGATTTCCGACAATACCGTTTTCAGCATTGCGAGACGTTCTTCATCATTTGGGGAAACATCCTCACTGGCAATTGCATAGATGACGGTCGCCGCAGCAATCACAGGATCGTCAATCGCCGTTAATGGAGACAAAGAAGCCTTCGAGCGAATACGCTTCATTCGATAAGCCCCGCGCGCCCGGCCGGCGATGTCCATCACTTCAGATGCTGCATCGCGCATATGCTTTAAACGGTACCACCAAAAAGAGGCTGCAACAGCTAAACTTAACACAGCCAGAACAATATGCATGAGAACCTCCATTTTTCGAAAAACTTCAGAATTCTGCCTTAAATTAAAACACAGTATTGTTAAGAAATACTTACCATCGTGCATAAGCTCTGACCGGTACATGAATGAATTAGCGTTGGACCTTCTTGTCCTCGCTGCGCTTGTAGACATAGATCCCGAGGACCGATAACGCGACGCCCCAGATTGTACTGAGCGCGGCCATAGCCTCGATCACCTGCGCGGCTTTGCCGGTATGGAAGATCAGGATATAAACCAGCGCAAGCATCTGCGCCGCCCACGTCACAGCCAGAAGATACCCGAATGTCGGGCGCATGCGCCGGACATAAGGATCATCCGAAGCGACTTCCGCACGCAGGCTCCGGTTAATCTCGGACAGGCGCGCCGTATCGGCCTCCAGCTCCATCCGCGCCATTTCCCGCACATGCGCGTTTGCCGCCTCGATCTCTTCATCGGAAATCTCGCGCGTCTCGATGGCCGTCTCGACATCCGAAAGAACCTCGCCGGCCTTTTGCGCGAGCGGATGACCGAGGCGGGAGAGAACCCCGCCCACCAGTTTCAGCAAAACCGGAAACCCGATTTTGGATACAAGCGTCTCAAACATTTTCTTTTCATCCTTCCCTGTAAAACACATGCGCGCCGATACGGGCACACGGAGCAAGACCTTTTGCCCATGACGGACTGACATATGCGGCGTGATAATGAGTCGCCCCGCACGTGACATCCGTAAGACGCCCGGCCAGAGCCCGCCGGGCAATCCGCAGAGCCGTCGCGAAATAAAGGTCATCACGTCCGACAGACGCCATCTTCTCCGCATTCGGATCGTCAGAATTCCAGCAACTGAACTGCCAGGGCTTGCGGCAAATCTGAACGATTGAGCTCCCCCACCAATACGTTCCGCTTTTCTGCGCCTGCGCGCGCGCCAGACGGTTGAGAATAACGCAGGCCACAGCCGTCATTCCGGCAGCCCCCTCTCCCCGCGCTTCCCCCCATATCGTCCGCGCCAGCGTATCAATCTCCAGTTCGCGATAATGCGCACGCAAAGCGGCTTCGCCGCCCCGCTCGCCAGAGCCGGTCAGTCGTTTCATTATTGCCTCCTGTTTTTTGGAAAAATTAGTCGTATAGCCGCGTAGTTTCCGCGCGAATGGCTTCTGTCTTCAAGGCCGTCTTGTCGAGCTTGGCCTCAATACGCAACAGATGCCCGACAAGCCGCGCCTCCAGATCACTCATATCGTGATGTGAGGCATAGGTTTTCGCGACTTCGAGCTTAAATCCGGAAAGAGCCTCCCGAAGCTGGGACGTCCGGGTCTCGACCATCTCCCGCAAATGCCGGGCAGTCTCTTCGCTTTCCCTGCGCGTGCGCCAGATCATCATGACAAGCGCACCGATCACCGGCAATTCGACCGCCGAAATCCACCAGATCATATCGATCGGTAAGTCGCCCATATCCCCTCCTGATGTTGTGCGTTATCACTTGCATTGAGAAATTCAAACCCTGAAACCCGTTTTGGCCCGAAAGGGATCGCGGGACTCAAACCGCCCCTTGAGCGGAAGCTCGGAGATCGCCCCCGCAACCGCGTCCAGACAATCGTCATGCTTTACCCCGCCCCCGCCATTCTGCACACCGGGGAGATCCGGCCGCCACTCGCGCAGATCTCGCATAAAAGGCGTCTTTTTTATACTTTCATGTGCATAAAGCATATCAGAGGCCAGAACAGCATCGAATGCCTCCATAATCCGCAAGGCCTTCGGACGGCGCGAAGAGATCTCCGCGACCGCACAACCGGGATGTGTCTTTGCGAGCGTCTTTCGAAGTATTCCCGGAAGAAAACGCCCAAGGCCATTGATTTCAATACAAATCCGTCGAATTTGAAGCGCGCCGAGATGCGCCGCCACTTCCGCACATTGACGAGACGCCTCGTCTGTCTCTCCCGCCTCGGCATCATCGCCCTTGCGGTTCAAAATAACGAGCCGGTGCAGCCAGTACGCGCCGCTCTCATCCGTGAAAACAATAGCCAGAACGCTCCGGTCCCCGCCTTGCTTGCCGAAGGCCGGATCCCACCATGCGATCCCCCGGCGCATGGCGCAATCCCCGATCACGGCCCCGCCCGTGACCGGGTCGAGAGCATGCGCCCCGATATAAAACCGGATTCCGCCCGGATCGAGCCGGCCTTGCGCGATATTGACCGGCCGCAGCATCATCTGACTGTCGAATTTAGCAGGCCCGGCCCGACGACGCATCGCGCCGATTTCCGCAAGCGGAAACCGCTCCGGCCACGCGCTTTCGCCCGCCGCGGTCATAACCGGCACCTCCAGCCGCGCATATCCGTCCAGAAACGCGCGATCCTCCCCGGCATCAACGCAAGGCACCGCCGCATAAATCGAATGCCAGCTATGCGGCGTGCCGACATAAAGCCTTGTGCCGCCGGGCGTCAGAATAAAATCCAGCTCGCCCAGACGCTCACGCAAATCCGCGCGCTTGTCCGCCGTATCGCATGTATTGGGAACCTCGACGTCATCGCAGACAATCACATCCGCGCGCGAGCCCGTCAGGTTAGAAGAAATCCCCCGCGCCAGCATCGACGGATCCCGCAGCTCCCGCGTCCGGTTCAACGTAAACCGCTCGGACGCCCATTGATCGGCACGATCGGGCTTCAACCCCGTCGTCACCGGATGCCGCTCGATAATCCGCTTCACATTGCGGACCATTTTGCGCGCCAGAGCCAGATCCGCCGCCAGAACGAGAATCCGCAAATCCGGATCCCGGGCAAAGAGCCACGCCGCAAACAATCCGACCAATGTCGATTTTCCGCAAGAGCGAAACGCCATCAACAAAAGAGAACGATCTCCGCCGCACCAGCGGGCTTCCAGCCAATCGGCAATCCGGAAATGCACCTCCGGCGTGCTTTGCCCCTGCACCCGGTTCCAGAGCGCAAGAAAAAGGGCAAAAGACACAGAATGCATGTTTTTTTACTCCGGTTTGTTGGGCGACAACGGATGGCGCGTGCGATAGTTCTGAAGCTCCTCGCTGGCCGTCTCCATCATCGCGGCCAGAATAACCTGATCGTTTTTGTTCGCGGCCGTCTCGTCCGGCAAATCCGCCCAGCGCGCCAGTTTCAGCAAAAGCTCGATATGCGCGATCGCAACCTTGCAAGCGTTATGATGATCCTTGAAGGCGTTGGCTTCCTGCACAGACACCTCATTGCCGGAAAATGCCTCATACGAGGTCAACGCCCGGCGAATGGCATCGGGTAAAAAAGCGGCAATCTGTTCCCGGTTTTTCTCTTCGATCATAAAGCCTTCACTTTCTGTATGTTTTCCCGGCAGATTAAACATCCTGAAAATTTGTATTTAATAACCGCAGGCGCAGAGGACGCAGAGTCTGTCAAAAATTTACACATTCTTCGTCATTCCGGCGAAAGCCGGAATCCAGATAAAATCCTTTCTGGACCCCGGCTTCCGCCGGGGTGACGAAGGAAAAAAACTCTGCGTCCCCTGCGTCTCTGCGGTTCAAAATATTTATGAATATCAGGAAATTATGCCCTGACATCGGCGGACACATTAAACCCTCAAAACTTGCTCACGATGTACCATTGCCCGCCATTAGAGACGACCGTGATGGCCTCGTACTGGCTGGAAAGCGGCTGGGCGTATTGATCCGGCCCGGAGCCGCCTTGTTCACTCACCGTAATCACGTTAGAGGAGGTATCGACTTTCTTGATCGTAATCCGCCGACCGACCGCCTGCGCCGCATTGGCCGGCGGGAGGCGCGCCGTCATGGCGCCGCCATAGCTCGAAAGAAGATAAACATCCACGGCCATATCAATGTCATACGTCCCGGAGCCGTCGAAATAGCGCGTATTCCCCGCCATCCGGTTCGATGCTGTGATAAACCACTCCGCCCCGTTCGATAAGACCGTGACGTAATCGTTCTCCCCGCCGAGGAAGAGATCCGTCCCGTCCGGCCCGCTCCCGTCCTCCTGCTCCGTGATCGTAACAAGGTTCGCCGTGTTATCGGTTTTCTTGAACGTCATGGAAACCCCGACGGCCTCCCCGGGCGGCGGCAGAGCCATCGTCACCGCGCCGTTATACGCCGAGACAAGATGCACCGAATGCGAAAGATCGACATCATGCGTCCCCGCCGTGTCGATATACTCCGTGTCAAAGCGCATCAAGGCCGCGCGCAGATCCGTCACGCTCGTGCGGCGCAAACGGTTTTTGTCCGGATACCCCGCATTGATCGCATCATAATTTCCGCCGGAAAAATCATAGATCGCCGCGCCGTCGCTCGCGGACAGGAGATTAAAAATCGACGTCTCGCGCGAGCCGTCGTCAAGACGAATATTCGGCACCGTATTTGAAGATTCCGCATACGGATTGATCAAAAGCGTTTTGTTCGATCCCGCCCCCATCCGGAAACAGGCTTGCGCGGTCGCGCCCTTCACATTCGCCTCACAATCGATCAGCGAATTATTGAACGATCCCTCCTCCACATAAAACCCGTGCCCGGATATATCGGCCCCGAGAGAATAAACCCGCACCATATGAAACCGGTTCGCATTCGGCGTGTCGCCCGCCCCGCTGCGCATCAGATGCACGCCGTTCACGGAAGGCTGCGCGATCAGGACCCGGGCGAAATTATTCCAGTAACACGGCTTTGCCCCGTCGTCATATCCATCGAGCAAAAGCCCCGTCCCGGCCCCCCAGACCGTCACATCATTGACCGTATTCTGGACGCAGGGACCCGTCCGCCCGTTCAGGCGAATGCCCGCGCCGCCGCCCTCAAGCCGCAAGGATGACACCGTATTATAACCGCCCGTAATCTCGATAAGATCATAGCCCGCACCCGCGCCGGCATTTCCCTTGAGGATACTGGCCTGCCCCGCGCCAAGCAGGCTTTTGCCCTCCGTAAGCGTCAACGTCCCCGAGAGCAGATACGTCCCCGCCGGCACATAAACGCTGTCATGCGCGGCCATGGCCTGTTGAATGGCCAGCGTATCGTCGCTTAAGCCGTCACCGACCGCCCCGAAATCCCGCACGGACACCAGATCCCCGAACTTGTCCACACTCGTGCGGGTCACGGCACCCGCTCCGCCCGCCGTATAATCCGGCGCGGCCATACTCCCCGAAAGAGAAACCGGAACGGGATTCCCTTCCCCGTCAAACCCCAGAGCCTTGTTCGCACGCAGCATCAGATCCGGAAGCGTCAGCGTCCCCGGGTTTTCATGATCGGGATAACGGATCATCCCCTCCTGATAACGCGCAACCTGCTGAATGGCCGCCGTCAGATAATCAAGCTCCGTATTCAACGCCCGCGCCGAGAAATCGCCGCCTTCGATAAAATCGCTCATCCGCTCAATCGGCAAAAGACGCTCAATCACGATCGTCTCCCCGGCCGGCGGGGCGGCGTCGAAGGTCACGGATCCGCCCTCCGTCTCGCCTGCTCCCGCCACTGTAAAGCCGCTATACCGGCGCGCACCGCTGAGGCTCACAGCAATATCCTCGCTCGCGAACACCGGAAAATCGTAAGGATACGTAACCCGCGCGCCATCCGCCAGATAGCGCACAACCGGCACGACCTCCGGCATTTTGATATGTTCCGTTGCCATCTGATCTCCTGTTTCTGTAAAAAAATGATGTTGAGTTATAAGGACACTCTGAAAAAACTTCTTACACAGGAGCCGTCATTCCCGCGAAAGCGGGAATCTTTTGAAAACAATCCGTTGAAAGATCCCCGCCTTCGCGGGGATGACAAAAAAGGTGATTTACAAAGGATCCTGCATAAGAGCATACAGCCCCCCTCAAAACATGATCGCGCGTTCCAGTTTCTGTTGCGCGGCGAGTTGACTGGCCTGAAGAAGATTCATGCTCTTTTGGCTGTCAAGATTTTGATCAAGGGCTTTAAGGCGCAAGGTATCGAGTTTTTCACGCGCCTGCGCCTCCTCGTCACTTTCGTCAAAGAGACCGAGAAGCACGGCTTCCGAAGATCCCGTTCCGCTCCCGACACCGCGCGCACCAAAAACGGCTTTTTGACGCGCGACGGCACGCTTCAAGGCTTTCTCCCGGTCCGCAGCATCCGCCGCAGCCTCTTGCGCCATCGATTGTTTTTCAAGCTCAGCTTCCTGCGCGGCCTGCCGCTCTTCCAGAGCCTGCTGCTGCTTCAACTGCGTCAACGCAAGTTGCTGCTGCTTGATCGTGTTGTCTTCCTCTTCCGATTCCGAAACCAGATTTTGCGTATTCGTATAGACGTTCTCCAGCGTTTCAATCGCAGAGACCGCCCCGCTGATAATCGGGATCAACCCCGTTCCCAGTCCGATTGCACCCATCACATACTCACTTTCATTTCCGTGGTTACAGATAAAAGCGTAAACGGCAACGCCACATCCTGTTCGATCCGCCAGAGCGGCGTGTCGCCCGTCCGGTGCCAGCCATAAGCCCGGACACGGACCTGCCCGCTGACCGTCCGTGCGGCAGAGCCCAAAACGAAATCCGGATCGAGATCCCGCAAGGGCACGTCCTGAAGTCCGCGCCCGACATCCAAAGACAACGCCGCCGTCTCCTCAATCCGGAAAAGCCCCTGAACAAGGCGCACGGCGCGCGATGCCCCGCCATCATTGACCTCGTTCGGCGGTAAAGGCTCGATGATATGCGTATAGGGCAAACCGGCCTGAACGCTGCGCGCCGCCTCATCCAGAACAATCTCGCCGCCCGCACTGACCGTTTGCGCATCGACAACACGCCGGTCGGCGACAACGCGCACGCTCTGCCCGGCGAGATGATCAAGCCCGCTCCACGTCAATTGCGGCGAGTCCGCCGTCCCGTCGAGAGCCGCATCGAGTTGCAACGCATCATCGAATTTTTCAATCATCACGTCCCCGCCGTCCTCCGGATCCCCGCGCGCGACGAGCAAATAGGTTTCCTCACCGACGACGGCAACGGAAAGAGCCTGCCCCTGCGTTTCGTGAAGCGTCCAGGCCGCGACGGATTCCGAACGAAAAACCGTAAGTGTCGCAAATTTTCCGTCTTCGCGCACAACGAACAAGAGCCGCCGGGACGCATCGAAATCCTGATCGACCGGATCGATAATCAAATGCCGGGAGAGAAGCGCAAGGTCGGACGCCTGATACGCCGCCTCAAGATCGGTATACAAAAATTCGCGAATTTCCCGGCGGCTCCGGGAGACAAACAGCGTCGCCCCGTCCACATTGACCGGCGGGATATATCGCCCGACAACCGATCCGATCCGCGTCTGCCGCTTGAGCTGGACCGTCTCCGGCGTCAAAGGATCGCCGGTCACCATCCATTCCGCGCCGCTCGTAAACACCTGCAAATGCCGCCCGGAAAAAATACCCCGGATCGCGTTCACCTGATCGGACAGGATCGCAAACTCGATGGACTCGTCATCGAGCCCCGTCCCAAGATCGAAGTTAAACAGATCTCCCGATTTCGACATCCACAGCCGGTTCGGCAGATCACGGCTTCCCCCGATCACAAGGCGGTCCTGATGAAACGCCACCGTCACCGGCCAGCCGTGCACGGCACTGAACGCCTGCTCTTCCCAATCGATTGTTTCATCTGTGCTCTCCAGATCCTCGATGGTCCGGGCACTGACGACGGTCGGCGAGTCATAATCGACAATCTCGACCTCCTTCCCGCCAACGCGAAGGCGCGTTCCTTCATGCGCCGCCACAAACACATCGGCACCGGCCGTCAACGCAATCGTCCCCGACAGGGCCGAAGGGGTTAGGGTGACCTGCGTGCCCGCGAATTTAAACATCGGGCGGCGAATAACGCCGTCTTCGTCCTCAAAGAAACTCCAGACCTCAAGAGACCAGTCCCCGCCGCTATTGCGCGTGAGTTTATGCGGCGCGACATCCGGATGAACAAGCAAAAGCGTATCCGCGCTCTGGGTCCAGGCTATACCGGAAATCTCATCCTCCGCCCACGGCGCGGATAGCGTCGCGGCCAGTACGTCATCCGCATAGATATCGATCATCCCGCCCGTCACGACGAGCAGATAGGTCTGCTCCGTATTAAACTCGAACGCGATCAACCTCCCGGGCCCGCGCGCCGTATCGATATGGCGCAATCCGGCCCGCCGGCTGACCCCGCCCGTCGGATGAATAAAGATGTTGCGCAAGGTCAACGCGCCGTTCTCATAGGCCCGGAGATCCCCCCGGCCCAGAAGATCGCGACTGACCTCCCCGGCACTGAATGTCGTCTTCGTCTGGCGTATTCTGCTCATGTTTCCGTCCTGTTTTTCGTATGGACAACAAAAACCATTTTTCGTCATCCCCGCGCAGGCGGGGATCTTACGGAACTCTCTTCATAAAGATTCCCGCTTTCGCGGGAATGACGGTCTAAAAAGGAGATTAAATGTTACTGGAAATGCCTAAGATAGCCGCGCATCGATGAGCGAGAAATTCTCAAGCCGGCCCGGCGTATCCTGCTGTGCATCAATCTGGCGGGCGCGCTCGAACTCAACCTCTGCCAGACGGAACATCGTCTCGGCGCGAGACGTGCTTTCCGTGACCGGAATGGTCAGCTCCGCCGCAAGCCGGGCAATCAGGGCCGCATCGAAATAAGGCGGAAAGCTTTCCTCTTCGGGCCGGTAAATATAGGTCAGAAGAACGCGATCCGCGTCCGTGTGCAGCGTATTTCCACTGATCCGGTACCGCAGGCCCCGCCCGCGCGCGCCGGTTCCGGCTGAAAGGGCCCGCAGGAAATCCGTCGGAAGCTGATAGGCATGCGCGTAATCGGCTGCCGGTGCTTCCGAAAGCTGTGCCAGAGCAACCTGCCCGGTCGCGAAGCTCCACGCATAGGCAGACAAGAGCGCGTCACGCACCGGCCCGTATAACGCACCCGCAATTTCGGATTCCGCCGTCCCGTCATCAAAAGAGCTCAGCGGAGCCGCGCCGATCCGGATCAACGCCCGCGCGCATAAAGCAACATCAGATAAAGCCATGAAAGGGCCTCCATCGTGTATCATGTAAATATTGAACCGCAGAGGCGCATTGAACACAGAGCTTTCCTCCTTCGTCACCCCGGCGAAAGCCGGGGTCCAGAAAAAAGATAACTGGATTCCGGCTTTCGCCGGAATGACGTGAATTTAAATCCTCTGCGCCTTGCGGTTATAAAAATCCCCCTAAGAATACTGGGCGACCGTCACATCCCCGTCGGTAATGTCGGTGACGATGTAGAATTGCGTCACGGGAGACACGCCGTCGGTATCGACATTGGCGATGATGAGATCGTTCACATTCATCATCCGGGACGCAGTATTAAAATAATCGTCCGTGGTGATGTCGTCGTCCTCGGTTCTGTAATGCCACAGCGTAAAATTATTCGCGTAGGCCAGAACGCTCAGATTTGCGGATTCATAGCTCATATTTTTGTTTCCTTCTTTGACAATTGAATTGAAATTTCTGGGCAAGCCCCTACTAATCAGGTGTCTCGTCGCATTTGATCTCGACGACGCCGTCTTCCTCGATCAACGCCGCGCCCTGGCTCATCATGTTATTCACAAAATGCGCCGCGCGGTCGCCGTGCCAGCTGATATCCGTTTGAACGTCGGACCCGGAGGCATGGCCGATCGCGGTTTTGTGGTACCAGAAGCAGGAGCGGATATCGTCCGTATCCACCGGCAGGCCGGAATGCGGAATCCAGATCGTCCCGAGCCATTGCTTGGCCTGTGTGCCGCGCCACGGCAATTCGTCCTGCCCGACATAATCGGCACTCGCGAATTCCGTGATCTTGAGAAGATCGCTCCATTGCTTCCAGCCGACGATCGCAAAACGCTGTCCGTCGTCCGGCACATCGGCATTACCGAGCATCTCGAAGGCTTCCAGAACCTTGTCCCTGGTCAGGCCGGCATTCCCGTCCTCAATCTCGCGGCTCGCGCCGGCTCCGGCCAGAGCATTGATAATCAACTCGTCCGTTTTGCGGCCGAGCGCATATGCACCGGCCCCTGCAATCACCTGCCTCTCGTCGATATTGATTTTCAGCTCGTCCAGATGATCCACCCAGTCCCCGGCATAATAATCGTACAATGTCGCCTCGACGCTGGAATGCGCGAGATTCATCACCGGCACCATGCCGTGCGTGGATTTGGTCGATGCCGTCCCTTTGCCGACTTTCTGGAAGACGGCACTTGAGCCTTTCACATTCGAGAGCGTGCGGACCGTCCCGCGCAGCTTGGAGCCCATACGCTGGTAGGCTTCATGGACTTCACGCTCGAATTGTTTGATAAAGGCCTGTTCGATAGATGTGGCCATTTCGTCACCTCACTGGTTTGTGGTTTTCAATGTTTGGAATTTGAAGATCTCTCACATCAGGCGCGGCGGATTGTCCGGTCCCTAAAAGCACGAAGCCTTTGCATTCCGGGGCGGCGCGGCTGTCTGCGCGCTCTGCGGGGCGATCTCTCTCTGAGCCGTTTTCCCGCGCCGCGCGCAATAAAAAACGCCCGGTCACCGGATACAGTGAGGGCGTTGATAAGTCTGATATTATGATTTTATTCCTATCTTGTCAAGCTTTTTTTTCAGAAAATTCCCACATTTTGATGAAAATCGTGTATGCTTGATAAAAATAAAAAACGGGGAGAAATGAGAGCGCCCTCTTGCTCTTATGAATAGCATAATCTATACAGGTTTTATTCGACATAATCTGAATAACGGCCTGTCCCGGCGGTGTGATGGTAGAAAGATTTTGTTTGCGCATATTGCGTAAACATTGATTTGTTTTGTGAACCCGTAGACAGGTAACAAAGGAAACCGCCCATGCTCAATCGTATGTTCAGCGCACTGAAAATCGGCCCTGTAAACGATTCCGTCAGATCCCAGCGCAAGCACGAACGCCGTGCCTGTGATAAATGCGTGGCCACCGTCTCCGGGCAGAACGTTCCGGTTGTGGACTGGAGCCCCGGCGGTACGCTGCTTGCCGCGGACGACCGGATGTTCAGTGTCGGCCAAAACATTCCCGTGACTCTGAAATTCCGGCTTCAGAATGAAATCCTGAATATTCCGCATATCGGAAATATCATCCGGAAATCAGCCGGCAAAATCGCCGTTCAGTTCGAGCCGCTGCCGCAAGCCGTCCGTTACGGCTTTCAAAGGGTCATCGACGATTACACGGCCCGCGAATTTGCGGATTCTCAAAGATTTTAAAGATTCTCATGTGGGGAACTGCCTGGTGGGGGCAACACGGAAGCGGCGCTTTAACCAGCGCCGCTTCTTATTGTCTGCGGAATCGCAGTTGATAATTATTATCGGTCTCGCTACAATAAACACAGCCTAAAAAAACACGGAGGAAACAATGCCGTCCAGCTACGCGATAGGATCTTCCATGGAAGAGTTCGTAAACATGCTTATTCAGCAAGGGCGATATAATTCCAAAAGCGAAGTCGTTCGGGAAGCCCTGCGCCTTCTTCAGGAACGCGAATCTGTCAGAGACATAAAACTTGAAGAAATTCGCAAGGCTTTTCAGGAAGGCATTGATAGCGGCCCCGGGGATCCTGCCGAAGACGTCTTTAACCGGCTTGAAGAAAAATACACACAAATGATCACCGAAACGCCCTGATGAAGCCCGTTATCTTTTCTAAAAAATCTCAATCGGGCCTCGAGAAAATCGCCGACTACATTGCGTTGGATAATCCGAAACGCGCCCTTTCCTTCGTGAAAGACATTAAGAAAAAATGCCAAATCCTTCATCATGCGCCCGAGGCCAATCCTCGCTTCCCGGAGCTCGGTCTCGATGCGCGTTATTTCGCACACGGAAATTACCTGATTCTTTACCGTATGCAGCCGGAATGCGTTCGGATTGAACGCATTCTGCACGGCGCACGACTTATCCTTCCCCTTTTAAAAGAATAAAAACAAACAAAGCCATTTGGTTACCCGCCATACAGCCGGGAAAAACCGTCCGTGACTTTGGCGATAAAGGCCGGGTCTTTGGTCTTCCAGTAGCGCGGATCGCGCATCATGGACTGAAGGGCTTTTTCATCCGTGACCGAATCCCCGGCACCTTCGCCTTCCCCGTTGCCGGCGAGGCGCGGCCGCTCTTCGTTCATCATCCGGTATAATGCCAGAACTCCTTCATAGGAAGACGACAGCCCTTTCAGAACATCGGGCGGAAGCGTTTTCTTGCCGAAAGCCAGAAGCTGGCGCGAGACCTCCCGCCATTTTTCCGCCCCGCCGAAATGTGCGACCAGACGCTCGACCTCGCGGTCGGCCTGAAATTCTCCGGCCATTTCAAGGATCAGAGGCACGAGCTTCTCCGCCGCAAGATCGTAAACCGTCTGGACCTGCTCCGACGTAAAGCCCCGCTCATGCAGTTTGCGGTTCAGTGCGGGATCGATCTGGAACATCCCGTGAGACACATCCACGACATATTCATCCGACGTCTCCGGCAAACCGAGCCGCCTCAGCACTTTCAACCGGTCTTCCGGCGTTTCCGGTGCCGGCATCGATCCGGACAGCCTGCGCTCCAGCGCAACATAAGAATTAACAAGATCCTGAAGGCGCACGCATTTACGCTCCGCATCCCAGAATTTTTCGGGCAGATTGGCCGGACGTCCGTCCTCTCCTCCCGGCGCCTGCGTTTGCATTTGCGCATTCAACAAGTCTGTTTCATTTTGAGTATCGTTTGTCATTGTCGTGGGCGTCGTGGTCATCGTCTTCCTCCTTTGGGTTTGGATTGGTTCTGTTTAATAAAATCGGGGCTCTACTCATTCATGACGCATCGCGCCCCCGGTCGATCAGGCGTAAAATTGTCGCCATCAAGGCCCGCTGCCCCTCCTGATACCGAAGCTGCGCATCCGGCGCAGACGGCCCGAGAGCCCTTTGGAACGTCAACATCTGAAGCCAGGCCAGGACTTTCTTTCCGTCCTCGCTTGCAAAGAGCCGCGCAAAAACACGCTCGATCTCTTTTTGCTCGATCCGGAGCGGATCGGGCAGATGTTCCGGCGGCGGGACGGAACGCGCCTGCGAAGACACATGATTAAACGGAAACATGCTTGCTCTCTTTCTCCGGCGTCGTCGCCGGGGACGGGGGTAAAACCATCAGATCGTCCGGAACGCCAAGAGCCCGGCCGAGGAAACGCGCGGCTTCCGGCAGATTAACGGACGCCGCCGCCTCCGGCCCCATCGCCAAAACAGAGTTCAGCCAGGACAGCGTATTCTGAACGTTCCGCTGCCCTTGCGAACGGGCAAGAGGCGCGCGGTAATCAAGCGTCACATAACGCCCGTCCAGTGCGATATCAGGGACTTCCCCCCGGCGTTTCAGAATCTCAAACGCACGCTGGACAAGCGGGGTCAAAAGCTCCGTCTGAAGCCGCCCATACGTCGCACCGAGAAGAAGAGCCATCTCGGCGGACCGCTCCAGCACTTCGGTTGCCGTCATCTTCGCCCCGCCGACCGGCCCGAGCTTATCGGCCAGAAGCGCATGGGAAATCCGCGCACGCAGATCGTCCAGAACGAGCTGTGAGATATCAAAGCGGCCCGGCATCTCAAGCGGCTTCAATCCGTCGGAGCCGACCGCCTTCGGAATAATCGTCCCCGGAACCAGCTCGATATTCGCGGGATTCAAAATCCCGTCGTCATCGGCCTGCCAGATCCCGGTCACGGCGATCGACGCATTTTTCAGGACAAGTTCCACAACCTTGTTCGCCGTTTTGATATCGGGCAACGCCTTCATGACCGGCGAGCGTCCGTAGATTTCCCCCGGGCTTTTCAGCCAGCGGAAAGAAATCACGGGCGAAATCGGATATTCATGATGAACGAGCGGCGTTTGTGTTTGCGCCGGATCGTCTTTGAACATGACAAGATAAGTGTAACGCCCGCTTTGCGGAAAAAGGGCCTCCAGCATCTCAAAGCGAAGCTGCGGATCACGCAGGCCGTCCTGCTCAAGACGCGGCGGCAGTTCAGCATCCGGAAAGCGGCGGCGAATTTGGCCAAGCGTCATCGCCATCGTCCGGAACAAACCGTCAAGACGCCCGTCTTCCCCTTCTTCCAGAGCAACTTCGGCCAGCGGCATCGACGTAAATTTAAACGCCGAAAACGCTCCGGGCTCGGACTCCTCAATCAGGAGCGTTGCCGTCCCGCCAACCACGAGATCCAGAAAACATTGATGCATCTCCAGCCCGAAATTCGAGCGATCGAGATGATCTTGAATCGTCCGCGCCGCCTTCTCAAGCACAGGCGCAAGCGAAGCCGCCGTTTCCTGCGGAAGCTCCGGCCCCGGCCGCAAACCGAACCATTGCGACCACGGCGGGGTCAGATTCCCGAAGAGCGAGGCGGCAAGCTGCTCCGCCGCATCCATCGCGGTCGCGTCATAAATCTCATCCGTGCGGCGCACGCCGGCACTGCGCTGCATCAGGAAATCTCCGCGCTGCGGCAGGACATAGTCATAGCATTCCTGCCAGAGCTTTTCCCAGTTCCGGCGGCGGGACATCGCCCGCTCGTACCGGCGCAGGACAGCCTCCACCGGATAATCCTGATCCTGTCGATTCATTTCCAAAACATTCGGCATACTTATTCTCCCAGTAATGTTTTTCGTTGCGGGCCGAGATCGGACGCAGCCAGCACGCCCGTAAATCCGGTCCGGACCGTCCCCTGAACGCCGCGATTCCGGCGCAAAAGAGACGCCACCCGGGATTCATCGGAATCCGTATCCTCCGTAGACGTGTCCACAGACGTATCCGGATTTTCCGTCGCTCCGGTATCCGTACCCGCAGACGAACTCGACGATGACGACGACGTTGTCGACGGCACGGAGACATAAACGATTTCCTGCGGACGTTCCGGCAGTTCAGGTCGTGAAGTCAGGCTTCCCATCGGGCTTCTCCTTTATGTTATACGTTATGTTTAATTTTCAGATATAAGTGGCGGTATAGCTGCCACGGCGTGATAATCAGCGGCTTGCGCAAACCGAGGTAACGTTTGACGGCCTCCACACAAGTCATCGGCATCGGCCAATGCGGCTTGCTGCCCGCGCGGTCGGGCACAGCCGGGAGCAAAACCTGCCCCCGGCCGGCCAGCCATGCCGGCAGATCGAACGCCGCCGGGACATGGCGATGAACGAGGACGTCCATGTAATTGGAAAGCGGATCCAGCGTGATCCAGTTCTGCCCGTCATTCAGAATAACGAAGCAATGCCGGAAACCGGGCTTTAGAATGCGCAAACAGCGCAAGTCCGTCTCCCCGGAAAACACGACCCATGCCCGCACGGATGAGACGCTCATACCCGCCCTCCGTCATCATCAGTGCCTGAAAAGGACGCATCGTCCCGCTCGTAAACGCAGGCATCAAGGAACCAGTCGGGGCGGCCGTCCCGGGCGACCGGGCGCACAATCCCTTTCTTTTCGAGGACCTCGCCGATCCGCGCCATCGCCTCATCCCAGAGCTGCGCCGCGCGAACCTCTTTCGGGCGACGGGCATCCGGCGGAAACATCCGGCGGCCGTAATGACGCAACACAAGAAGGTGATCCCGCAAAAGCCGCCGGTTTCTGTGCAGGCGGTCAAGCACCCGGAAAATATCGATCGGCTCGCACGGGCGGGGATAGAGCCCCTGCCCCTGCACGATCCGCGCGCCTTCGTCTCTGGCCTGCTGGGCCTGAATAAACCAGAACCACGCCTCTTGCGCATCCGCAAACGGCACGGTCTCCACGCCGCCGGCGTCCCACAACACCGGCACAGGCACAGACGCCGCAATCTTTTTGCCTTCGTTGCCGCTTTCCGGATGATCCGTCATATCGGGCTTGCCTCCTTTCCACATCAGAGATACATTTGTTCTCTTTCTGTTCTCATTTATGCCAGAGACAGAGGGAAGAAGTCAAGATAAAAATGTGATTATTTTCCTACTCCTGAAACGCAGAGCCCCGAAGCCGGATCAGACAAAGGTCAACTGATCCGCAGGAACACCCCAAACCGTGACAGAGGAGGAGGAACCATACCGAATAACAGCCCCGTCTTCACCATTCTCTACAACGACGGACACATCTTCGGTAATTTGGATCCGGTCGACAGCCGCATTAAAAGCAAAGATGACGTCGTCTCCGTCCCCGGGACGAAAAACAAACACATCCGCGCCATCCCCGCCATCCAGCGTATCGTTGCCGCGATCACCATAGAGCGTATCGTCACCATCGCCCCCGAGCAGGAGATCGTCATCCTTTCCGCCGTGGAGGACATCATTCCCCCGGTCGCCGCTCAGTTGATCCGCCCCGGAATTTCCAAAGAGCGTATCATCGTCCCGGCCGCCGTAAACGGCATCATCGCCAAGTTCGCCATAGACCGTGTCGCGTCCCTGATTCCCGAAAGCGTGATCGTTGTCCCGGCCGCCGTGAACGGCGTCGCTTCCATCGTCCCCGAAAAGAAAATCCGCACCCTGATTCCCGAACAGGGCATCCGCATCCTTCCCGCCATGGATTTCGTCATTCCCGCCGGCCCCGTTCAGCGTGTCATTCCCCTGATTGCCGAAGAGAAAATCGCCCCCCTCATTTCCCCAAACAGTATTATCCCCGTTCGGATCCGGATCCGGCTCGGGCTCGGGCTCCGGTTCGGGTTCAGGCTCCGGTTCAGGGGAGGGACCGCCGCCCCCGCCGCCACCACCGCCGCCGGGTCCCGGCTCTGGTTCAGGCTCTGGTTCGGGCTCTGGTTCGGGCGTTTCTTCTCCCGTTAACAATTCCCGGAAATCCTCCGCCGTGCCGTCAATGACAAAATCGCCCATGTCAAAACCGCTTGCGCTCGAGATATCCCCGACATAATCCGTCTGCCCGGTGGACGGATCGATTTCGAACATGCCGCGCACCGACCCGTCCGTCTTTTCGCCATAACCGAACAACACGCCGTCCGAAGAAAAAGCGATGGCTTTAAAATGCGTCTCCAGTTCCGGGAATGTTACGACTGTCTGGGTCAGCCCTTCGGCTGTTGTTTTCATGATATGAAGAGTCCGCGTATGCGGCGTTTCGATGTCCTCGACATTTGCAATGGCATAGAGCACACCATCCGGCGAAACCGCCGTATCCTTTATGATGCCCGGGACATCCCCGGACGTGGCATAGACAAAATCCGCAGTGCCTCTGATATCCGGGGACGGATCGGCGCTTTCCGGATACACTCCGGCTTTCAAATTCAGGCCTATGTTGTAATCGGGGCCCCGGAAATCGCCATAAGCGATAATACCGTGCCCCGGAACGTAATCCACCGCATTCATATCGATTTTCGAATAGGGAATCGCATGATCGGCAGAAAACCTTTCCACCGTCAAAGCGCCTGTTTCCGGGTTGTATGTCGTCAGGTCGACAGCATGCCACGAAGCGGAACTTGTCGAGTCGGGAAACAATTCCTGATGCGCGTATTTTGAGGATGCGACCATGAGGAGATTGCCGTCCGCGTCAAGCCCGAGGGCGTTCCCCTCCTCCACACTGAGCGTCACGATACTCGGCATGCCGCCGTTTGTCAGCTCGACATCATGATCCGGGCCGAGCAGCTTGTAAATTCCCCTGTCATCCTCAGCGGTGAAATACACCCGGCATTCCGGCGCGCTCGCGGTTATATACGTTCCGGTCCGGCCGTCCAGCGTCCCGTCCGCGACAGTGACCTGACCGGCAAACCCGTCGTCGAACCGAAGAGTGATATCTCCCCCGATACCCGCACCGCCCGTATCGATCGTCATCGTGTTGCCGGAGACCGTCACGTCGTCCGGATCCAGACCGCTCACGCCGTCGAGGAAAATCCGGTCGCCACCGCCGCCCCCATCTCCGCTTGCCGCGCTGAAATTCCGCACAAGGTCGCCGTCCAGTTCGGCCGCCGTGCCCGCGATGACATCCGCACCGGCTCCGCCATCCAGCGTATCATCCCCGAGCCCGCCCGAAAGCGTGTCGTCCCCGTCCCCGCCGATAAGACTGTCCGCACCAATATAACCTAACAGTAAGTCATTCCCGTCTCCCCCGGATAGCGTGTCATCGCCGGTTCCGCCATCCAGCGTGTCATTCCCGTCAGATGCATAAATCTCATCCTCCCCGATCCCACCTTCAAGCAAATCATCACCGGAGAGGCCAAGGATCACATCATCCCCGCCACCGCCTTTCAGCGTATTCGCGCCCCCGTCCTCACCGAGGATCAGGTTGTCATCCCCGTCCCCTTCAATAACATGAGAACCGAAAAGGATATCGGAAGGGTGGAATTTTTTGCTTGGAGTCAAAAGAGAATCTGCACTGAACCCTTGGTCAACATTAAGAGATAATCGATCATCTTCTGCCGCAAAAACCAAAGATTGTCCTTCGCCATCAAAATACAAAGGGTAATCACTCTCATCGTGATTCGTCCACGTCGCAAGGCTTAAGGCATCCCCCCCAAAAAATTCATCAACACTCACCCCGTAATAATCCGCAAGTTTCTGAACGAACCCTCCATCATAGACTGTATATGTTTCGACATATTCATTACCGTAATAATACTCGATTTTCATTCCGGGTTCGATTTGCGGAAAACCGTCCCCCTGTTTTTCGAGCATGTCCTGAATTGCATTTGTTGTTGTCAGTTTTTGCGGATCCAGTAACCCGTCGCGATACCAGACTCCCCCGATAACGTTTCCGTCAGAATCCGTTACCTTGAATTCAGAATCAACGACGTCCAGAAGTTGCTCAACCTTGTCTTCCAGAAGGACCGAATACAAAACATCCGCAGTCACCCCAACCCCGACGACAAGCCAGGCCGCAGGAGTCGCCCCCATCGCCGCCGCCGCCACACTAAACATTGTGGAAGCGACAAGAGGCACAACAAGCTCTGTCGCCTGTTCAACAGCAAAAGTGCTGTCTCCAATACTGATCGTATTCCCGTCCGCCTCAATAAGGATTTCCGCCGTTTCTGCAAGAACCTGCCCCGGAACACCGGTTTGCCCGGTAAAAGAAACAATCCGGCTGACGGTCCCCCC
>JANQFU010000081.1 GCA_028277665.1 Alphaproteobacteria bacterium
AAACATCCCCAAAACCCGCAACCCCGGACAAGCAAAAGCTCCGCGTAAGCGGAGGTTTTGCGCAGAGCCGGGGTCTCCTGATAAAGATCCCGGATACCAGGTCTCGCCAAATGAAAACCTGCCGGTTTTCAAGGCGCGACATAGGTTCCGGGATTGCGGATTCCTCTTTTCCCTCTTCGCGTCTTCGCGATTCAAAATACGGCTCATCATTCCCCCACCTCATACGGTTTGGCGACGGGGATAAAAGACCCCGGCACGGTTTCGTATTTTTTGATAATTCGCTCGATCATCTCGTTCTGGATGAGGAAGCGCGTCGCATGATCGAGCATCCGGCGGAATTCATGCGCGCCGCGCGGGACGGCCACGCACTCCGGATAAATCCGCACGGGACGATTAAGCGGAATTTTTTTAAGTCTGTGATCATGCGTATCGTTATAGGCTTGCACAACTTCGGGCGTAAAAATCGTAAAATCAGCCTTACCGCTCATGATATTATCAAAAATCTGCGCCGGAGTTGAAAGCTGTGGCATGCTGAGAATCTCGGCTTGCGGAAAATCCTCAACAGCAATGATTCCTGCTATATCGCCGTCCGAAAAGACGACTTTCGCCTCCGGATCGTTCATCGCGGCATAATTGTTGTCAAAGCGCGTTTCGTCCGGGCGTGTCCAGGCATAGGCGGCATGCCAGGTAATCGGCTGAAGGTAATCCGCAACCCGGGCGCGCGACGGAGCAACCCAGACCCCGATGCAGTAAGCATCGATTCGTCCGGCATCAAGGGCGGCGGCGAAAGCGCCAAATCCGATTTCTTCGGTCCATTCGACTTTAAGACCAAGCTGACGGCCAAGCTCGTTCATATAGTCGTACCAGATCCCCGACATTTCCCCCGTATTCGGATCCTTCGCGATATAGGGATAGGCCACGTAATACCCGCACCGGATCGTCTGCGATTTCATGACCCGGTCGTAAACTTCGCCAGCGCGGGCGGGGGCGGCAAACATTAAAAACACAACTAACACCGTCATTCTCTGCGCATGCAGAGGATCCATTTCGAAGCCCGCGCGAACGGATGAATGGATCCTCCGAACAAGTCGGAGGATTGTCTGTTGAATGTATGATACACGATACTGGTCAGCAGCTTTTTGCTGATGCTTCCCCCGGGGCGGCCGCCCCGGGGGAAGCGCGGACGGG
>JANQFU010000082.1 GCA_028277665.1 Alphaproteobacteria bacterium
AAACATCCCCAAAACCCGCAACCCCGGACAAGCAAAAGCTCCGCGTAAGCGGAGGTTTTGCGCAGAGCCGGGGTCTCCTGATAAAGATCCCGGATACCAAGTCTCGCCAAATGAAAACCTGCCGGTTTTCAAGGCGCGACATAGGTTCCGGGATTGCGGATTCCTCTTTTCCCTCTTCGCGTCGTCACGATTCAAAAACCTGATCATGTCCATCCTCCTCACTGTTCCGACGTATCGCGGGTAAAGCGCGCGCGGAGCCACAGCGCGACACCGTTAATGGGCAGGCTCACAGCCAGAAAGAACAGGCCGAGCGCGGTATAAATCTCGATCGGGCGGTAAATCTGCGCGTTAATGCGCTGCGCTACACGGAAGATCTCCTCCACCGAAATAAGCGAGGCAAAGAGCGTGATATGCAGCATCGTGACCTGAAGGAGCATCAGCGGCGGAATGATCTGGCGGAGGATCAGCGGAAGCTGGATCCGGAAGACGGTCTGGGATCGCGTGAGTCCCGTCACCTGCGCGGCGGTCATGTACTGGCGCGGAAAATCGGAGAGCGCGCCGCGCACGATATCGGCCACACCGAAAAGATTGACGATCGAGAACGTAAACGCCGCCGTATAAAACGGGTCGATCACAACATGAAACATCGCCTGCGCGGGATAATGCAGCCAGAACAAAAAGACGAGGAGCGGAATCCCGCCAAGCAGGAAGGAAATCAGGCGCGCCGGAATGCCCACCGACTTGGGAAAGCGCGACGCCGCAACTCCGAGCGCGCCGCCGAGAATGAGCCCGCAGGACCAGATAATCGCGCAGAGTTGGAGCGTAACGGACAATCCCTTGAAAAAGGCCGGGTAATACTTCACCAGAATATCAAAAACGCTCATGCAACCTGCGCTCCGCATCGTACAGTTCTATGAAACCCGGGTATTAAAGCTTTTTTCCTTAAGGTTGTCCAGAGTCCGGATCCCCGAGACTCCTTCCTCATCCAACAGCCGGTCCTGCCTGTGCGGGGACGACAAGATTGACGGGTGGCGGGGCTATGAGAAATTTTCGGCATTAAATTTTCATAAATATTTTCCCGGTATCATAATCCTATCCCCTACCGGAGGTCGACATATGGATATCGCACAGGTTTTTTCTTCACTCTATCCTCTCGTGGCCCTGATTGCCTTTGCAGGCTATGTGCCGCAGATTCTTCAGCTTTTTTTAACGAAAACCCGGATCAACAACGTTTCCGTTTGAATTCCGACTCCCAAAAATGGAATGGGTATGCTATGACCCTGCTTTCATGACTTTATAAAACGACAGCAGGGAGAGCGCAGATGAGCGACCTTGAACAGATTATCGACACGGCATGGGAGGCCCGGTCCGAGGCCGGAACTCTTGAAAAAGAACCTGTGAAACAGGCGGTTGCCGAAGCCCTGCGCCTGCTGGATTCCGGAAGCAGGCGGATCGCCGAGCGCGACGATGCCGGGGAATGGCAGGTCAATCAATGGCTCAAGAAAGCCGTTCTTTTGTCATTCCGTCTGAACCCGATGCGTCCGATCTCCGGTGCGCCGGGCGGCGCGCACTGGTACGACAAGGTCGAGAGCAAATTCAAAAACTGGGGCGAGGCGGAGTTCAAAGCCGCGGGATTCCGCGCCGTGCCGGACTGCGTCGTCCGCTACTCCGCGCACATCGCCAAAGACGCCGTTCTCATGCCCTCCTTTATTAATGTCGGGGCCTATGTCGGTGAAGGCACGATGATCGACACATGGTCCACGGTCGGCTCCTGTGCGCAGGTCGGGGCTCATTGCCACATTTCTGGCGGCGTCGGGATCGGCGGCGTTCTGGAGCCGCTTCAGGCGGAACCCGTTATTATCGAGGACAATGTCTTTATCGGCGCGCGCAGCGAAATCGCCGAAGGCGTCCGCGTGGGCGAGGGAGCGGTCATTTCGATGGGTGTGTTTCTCGGGGCATCGTCCAAAATCATCGACCGCGAGACCGGCGACGTTCATCAGGGCGTTGTTCCGCCGTATAGCGTCGTTATCCCCGGCACGATGCCCGGGCGCGCGCTTCCGAACGGCCAGCCGGGACCGGGCCTGGCCTGCGCGGTCATCGTCAAGAAAGTTGACGAGAAAACGCGGAGCAAAACGGGGATTAACGAAATTCTGCGTCAGGCCGCATAACAGAAATGGAACAGAAATAGAAATTATCGGGCCGAGGCGACAAGAGTCGCATTTGGAGACGTGTGCAGCCACCAGGCTTGCCGGTTGATTGAAAAGATCGGCCGATAACGGTTGACCCGTTTTTGTAAAAGAGCGCGGCTTTCCTGGTTATCAAGAATATAGGCGTCGGAATCCGCGTAGACGACCAGAACAGCGTGCGGAATATTTTTTTCCTTGTCATGAACAACGGCCAGTCTCAGCCGCTCTTCCGGGACGCCGAGCGCCCGGAGGGCCACATACTTCGCGATTGCAAAATCTTCGCAATCCCCGCCACGCGCCATAAATTCAACGGGCGTTGCCCAGTAATCGCTTTTGCCCCAGTTCTTGCTGTCCAGAATATAGGGCTTTTTATTGATCAGGGCGTTGACCCGGTCGGCCATGTCTTCAAGCTCCAGCCCCTGAAAACGTATAAGTTCGGATCTGAGAGCCTGAATATCCCGTATATCCGAATCGTTCTGCATCGCCTTTTCGAACCGGTCAAACATGCCGGACCATTTTGTGAACGGTTTCAGGTTGGAAGACCGGCGTTCCTCTGACCCGAAAAGACGAGGATATTCATTCATCGGCGCGAAATAACGCGCCTGTATTTCCATGTTTTCGACCTGCATGATTTCCGGAATATCCCGGATGGTTCCGGCGCGCGCCTGCGAAGCACCTCCGGTAACGGCGCCGAAAGATAAAAAGAGGGTGAACATTGCCGCAAGAGCCCGGACACTTGTTTGTTCGGCCAGACTCGCCCAAAGACCGGTCTTGCTGATCATACCGGTCTCAAGGAGAATTTTCCCGAGCGGACGGTGCGATTCGCGCTGAATACGCAGGGCATCAGCCAGATCAGTCGCGGAAATCCGGCCGTCCTCGAGCAAAAGCTCGCCCAGACGGTTCCGGTTTAATTTCCGGCGAATACTCCCAAACCAACCCTTTCCGTCTGTTGTCATGTTGTTTTCCATTGCTTGTTCTGTATTGACCTTTGTATTCACCAGCTTAAAGTCCCTGCCCATGCTCTCGTTTTTCCAGTATGAAGGCGGCAGCCGGGCCGGATCCTGAATCTTTCGGGATCTTCTGGTCCGTCTCTACCATTAAAGCGCGAAAGTATTGACGAATTCTAAACAAACGCAAAAAATGACAAAAAAGGCCGGACGCTTATGGATGAACCACAGAAAAGAATTATATCGCAGGATTTTAGAGAAATAGAAGCCACAGTCTCACGTATGCAAAGCGCCAGAGTTCTCGTGGTCGGCGATATTATGCTCGACCGCTTTGTAAACGGGGAAGTGACCCGGATTTCCCCGGAAAGCCCGGTTCCCGTGCTTTCGATCCGGAGCACCGACACAATGCTCGGCGGTGCCGGAAACGTTGTTGCCAATCTGGCCTCTCTCGGCGCGCAGTGCGCGATTGCGGGCCTTGTCGGGGAAGATCTGAACGGGCGGGAAGTTTTGCGCATGCTGGAGGGAAGCGGAGTCGATATCCGGGCCGTTCTGCATTGCCCGGACCGGCCGACAACGGTTAAAACCCGCTATCTCGCCGCACACCAGCAACTTTTACGGGCGGATGAAGAAGCGAATTTCGCACCGGAAAACTCTTTATCGGACCGGCTATTTGAGCGCATCAGAGACATGATTCGCGATCTGGACGCAATCGTTCTTTCAGATTATGGCAAAGGTGTTCTGATTCCTTCTTTTTGCAGGAAATTGATAGATTTGGCCGGACAGCACGATATTCCCGTCCTTGTTGATCCCAAAGGAACGGATTACACGAAATACCGGGGAGCGCGGGCCATAACGCCGAATCGGAAAGAATTGTCCGAGGCGACGGGCGGAATGCCTGTGTTTACAGATGACGAAGTCGAGGCCGCTTGCCGGGTGTTAATGGAAACATCCGGGGTGCGCTCCATTGTCGCAACCCGCTCGTCGCAGGGCATGTCATATGTCACGTCGAAATCGGCAGAACACCTGCGGACCCGGGCACTGGAGGTCTTCGACGTCTCCGGAGCAGGCGACACTGTCATTGCGACACTGGCTGCGACGGTGGCGTCCGGCGGAACAATGACCGAGTCCGTCATTCTTGCAAATCTTGCGGGCGGCGTTGTCGTATCGAAGGTCGGCACGGCCCGGATCCGCCCGGAAGAGCTTCTTAAGGCAGTAGACGAGCAGGCTTTCCAGGGGCAACGTAAGTTTTCGCGTCTTGCGCGCTACTGCTTCCCCGAAGAAGCGAACGAACATGTGAACAGATGGCGGGCGCGCGGGCTTCGGGTCGGGTTTACGAATGGCTGCTTTGATATCCTCCATGCCGGGCACGTTGCTTATCTTGATGAGGCGCGCGGGCGCTGTGATCGCCTGATTGTCGGATTGAATACGGATGAATCGATTCGCCGCCTTAAGGGAAAAGACCGGCCGATCAATGCGCTTGACATTCGGGCGGGCGTTCTCGGTGCGCTGGCCAGTGTCGATATGGTTGTGCCGTTCGGCGACGATCCGCTTGACGATGACACTCCCTTGCGACTGCTGGAGACGTTCCGGCCGGACCTCCTCGTCAAGGGGGCGGATTATACCGAAGACCGGGTTGTCGGCGCGGATTTCGTCAAGAGCTACGGTGGAGAGATCTATCTCGCGCAGATCGAGGAAGGCCATTCGACAACACGTTTGATTGAACGGATGCGCAGTCTTCAGACTCCGAAGGGGGAGAAGAAATAGTTTCGCCGGAGTCTATACGGGGCGGTTATCTCCTGTTAAGATTTATGCGGGTTTATTTAGCTTCAGGATGATGCCATGCGCAGTTTTTTCTCTCCCTTTGCTCTTCCGCTCGCTTTTGGTGCTGTTTTGCTGGCCGGAGGATGCCAGATGATCTCCGGTCCAACCGAAATTCCATCAGGCTATGCCCATCATGACGAGGTGTATCATGCACCGGGGGTTTCGCCTCTTCAGGACAGCGGATACCCGCTTACGCATGAACGGGTCGTCGCCTCAAGCGAAGCCTGGCGCGAGTCAGTAAAGGCGCTGGTGGACGACATGTCTGCCAATTTCCCTGATTCCGGGCCGTCTTCTTCCCGGATGGTCTATATTGAAACACAGGCGGCCCCCGGAGATGTAGAGCAAACCTACGAATCGTTTCTCCGTGAGGCTCTGATAAATGCCGGATTTGTCCTCTCTTCAGACCTGCAGACACCTTTATCTATACGGTTTGCTGCCCTTTCCGATCTTGAGCAGGCTGCGCTTGACCAAAGAGAGTCCGGATCGAAACAGCTGATCCGTTTCCGGAAAACCCCGCCTCCACCGATTCAGATCTGGAGCGGTCGCTCGCCAACGCCCGTTATCCATACGGTCGATCTTTCCCTGAAACTTTATGACGGGGAGACATGCCTCAGCGCATATCAGATCACCCGCCTTATTCCGGATGCACCGCTCGCGTCTTATTCTGCATGGAAAATCCCCCTCTTCTCGGCTGATGTAAAGGGACAGGATCTCCCCAAGCCGCCGCTTTAGGGATCCCTGCCTCTTGAGGAATCGCATGAATCCTAATACAAGCCGCCGGTGCCGGTCGTGACGGCTTTGCGGGACGCGGCCGTCGGAGCTTGCCGGTCATAATCCTGCCGGTAGCCGCCCATCGCTTCCGGATCGGCGCGCATGTGTCTTGTATCTTCGATACTGACCTGGCGGATTCCGCTTTCGTCCAGCATGAACATCTCGCCGGTCGGCTCCGTCCCGGTGATGAAAGCCTCCCAGATGAGGTTTTCGTCGCCCGGCCGGGCGCGCGTTCCGGTTTCCGCGTTGATCCGGACCTGACGGATTCCGGAAGGCACACGGAACGGCATCGGCGGTTCGTCTTCAAGCGCCTCAGCCATAAACTGTTTGAAGATCGGCACGGCGACGGAGGAGCCCGTTTCCCGCCGTCCGAGCGAACGGGGCTCGTCATAGCCGATATAGACGCCCGCGACGAGATCCGGCGTGAAGCCGATGAACCAGGCATCGCGGGATTCGTTCGTTGTCCCGGTTTTCCCGGCAAGCGGCCATTTCAGGGATTTCAGGCGAATTCCCGTGCCGCGCTGGACGACGCCTTCCATCATCGAGACGAGCTGATAGGCAATCCGCGGATCGAGAATCCGCTCGCGCGTATCGGGAACGTCCGGAACGGGCTGTCCGTCCCAGCGGATCATGGCTCCGCAATCGAGGCAGGGACGCGTGTCATGCGCATAGATCGTCCGGCCCCGGCGGTCCTGAATCCGGTCGATCAGGGTCGGGGTCAGTTTATACCCGCCGTTGACAAACTGGGCGTAGGCGGTCGTCAAACGTAAAAGCGTCGTTTCCGTCGCGCCGAGCGCATTGGCCAAAAGCGGTTTCATATCGTCGACGACACCGAAGGTCCGCGCCTGTTCGGCGATAGCCTCGGGCCCCACATAATCGGCCAGACGCACGGTCATCAGGTTTTTCGATTTCTCGATCCCGACGCGGATCGGCGTCGGGCCGTAATATTCGTGCGTATAGTTCTCCGGCTTCCAGAAATGGCCCGGCCGGTCCTCGATCACAAAGGGCGCATCAAGAACGAGCGTCGCGGGAGTAAAGCCCCGGTCGAGGGCGACCGAGTAAACGACCGGCTTGAAGGCCGAGCCCGGCTGGCGCCAGGCCTGCGTCGCCCGGTTGAAGGCGCTTTCCCGCGCGCTCCAGCCGCCCTGCATCGCCAGAATCCGGCCCGTGTGCGGATCCATCGCCAAAATCGCGCCCTGAACCTCCGGGATTTGTTCAAGGGTCAGGTCGCCGGTTTCAGCGTCCTTCGACACCGCGATCACATCGCCCGTTTCGACAAGCGCCGTCATGCTTTCCTTGTTCGCCCATGACGCACCGGACAGGTTCAGCGTGTCTTTGCTTCCGTCTGCAAAACCGAGCGTCGCCGCGTTTGCCGAAACGTCGAGCACAACGCCCGAACGCCAGTTCTCCAGCAAGCCCGGATGGCGGCCGTAGCGGACCAGTTTGTCCTGCCAGTCCGAAAGATCGTCGTAACGGTGAATCTCGCCCCGCCAGCCGTGACGCCGGTCATAGGTCGTCAGGCCGTCCCGCAGGGCGCGGGTCGCGACCTCCTGCAGTCGCGGATCCATCGTCGTCCGCACGGCAAGCCCGCCGCTATACAGGCTTTCACGGCCGTATTTTTCTTCCAGTTCCCGCCGGACTTCCTCCGCGAAATAGGGCCCCGAGACTCGCTCGACCGAATCCGTCGTCGCGCTGATCAGGGGTCTGGCCTGTGCGATGTCGGCCTGAGCCTTCGTGATGTATCCGTCTTCCTCAAGGCGCGAGATCACCCAGTTCCGGCGCTCCAGCGCCCGGTCGTGGTTGCGCGCCGGATGATAGTTGTTCGGCGCTTTGGGAAGCGCGGCCAAATAAGCGGCTTCATGGATCTCAAGCTCGTCCAGCGCCTTGTCGAAATAACGCTGAGCCGCCGCCGCGACGCCGTACGCGCCGCCGCCGAGGAAAATCTCGTTCAGATACAGCTCCAGAAGACGGTCTTTGGTCAGCGCCCGCTCCATCCGGAAGGCGAGAATGGCCTCGCGGATTTTGCGTTTGTAGGAAACCTCGTTCGTCAGAAGAAAGTTTTTCGCGACCTGCTGCGTGATCGTCGAGGCGCCTTCCGGCCGCTGGCCGGAGCCGAGCTTCTGAATGTTTTTCAACATCGCGCGCAGGATCGCGATGTAATCAAGCCCCTCATGCGAATAAAAATTCTTGTCTTCCGCCGCGATAAAGGCGTATTTGACGACGGGCGGGATTTCCTCGATCGGAATAAAAATCCGTTTTTCTTCCGCGTATTCTTCCATCAGCCGCCCGTCTCCGGCATACAGGCGGGAGACGACCGGCGGTTTATAATCCTTGAGCTGGCTGTAATCCGGCAGATCGTGGCCGAAATAGCTGAAAATGTAGATCAGGCCGGCCACGGCCGCGATCAGCCCCAGAAAGCCGAGCGAGACCAGTGCCAGAAATGTGTAATAGAGAAAGCGCATTTCGAGAAACCTGTTTCGCGCGTGTGCCGTTGCGTATAAGTTGCGTATAATTTAAGTGTATGACGGATGAATGATTTTTGCCGTCCTCCATATATAGGCGTCCGTTCCTCAAAAATCGAGTAAAAATCCTGCCATGATCCCGATTCCTCCGTCTGATATTCTTCCCGCCTTTCTGCTGTCCCGGTATATGCCGTCTTTGTCCTGCGACCTTCCGTATGCGAAGGGCGCGCATCCGGAAAACATGTTTCAGGAAGCGGTTTACCGGCCGGATGCCGGGTTGTGGCTTCACCGGGATCTTTTGTGTGTCGTGGCGTATGCGGCGGTGTTTGCGGTGCGGCGGCACGGATGGGGACTCGTGCTGAAAGACGGGCTGCGCCCGGTCGAAGCCCAGCAGGCCATGCAGGAAACCGCCATCGTCCGTGCGCATCCGCACTGGTGCGAAGACGGCCCGGCGCGAATGTTATCGACGCCCGGCAAGGGCGCCCATCCGCGCGGCATGGCGATTGATCTCGTGCCCGTCTGTCTTTCGGACGGCGGCGAACCCGTCGATATGGGCACGGCGTTCGATGCGCTTCCGGCCGATCCGGCCCGAAACCCCGCGCACCGGGCGTATCCGGATCTGCCCGAAGAGGTGCGGGCAAACCGCCGGGCGCTCGAACGGCTCATAATGGATGCAGCGGTCGCCGCAGGCGTTCCCCTGCGCCCGCTCCCTGTCGAGTGGTGGGATTTCCGGTGTCCGGATGACATTTATAATGCCCGGACGCCGCTCTCGGATGCCGACCTTCTGCCGTGCCAGCGCATGACGTCCCGCTTCGAGACGACCCCGCCCGGCGAGCATCCGAAAAAAATGGCCGAAGATGTTGAGAAGATCGTTACAGATGCAAATGACGCGCATTTATCGGAAAAAATTCTATAAAAGCACACGGCTACGAATCCGGATTAACGCCCCCCTGATCGATCCAGTTTTTTTGTCATTGCGAACGACCAACGGGAGTGTGGCAATCCGGAAATTTGGCCAGAGAATGCCCCCATGGCTGGCTCAGCGGCTGGATTGCCACGTC
>JANQFU010000084.1 GCA_028277665.1 Alphaproteobacteria bacterium
GTCATCCCGGCGATCGCGGTGATCCAGAGAAAACGTTTTTCTTATTTTACGCGGCGGCCCGCAGAAACGGAGTTCTCCTCCGAAACTCCGGACCTCCGCATTTAAACAACTCTATGACTGGATCCCGGCTTTCGCCGGAATAACGGTTGGTTTTATAACTTATTCTTATCCATAGTTCAGGTTAAATTTTCTTCATAGGACCTTTTGCAAATCTCTTTTTTTTTGTTCTCTCCATGAAAACGGGAATCTTTCAACATTCTGTTTTCAAAAGATTCCTGATTTCGCGGAAATGACGGCTGTGTATTATAGAAATCTTATGAAGACTCTTGTTATTCATCAGCCTTTTTTCCCAGTCTTTTCAGCGCCCAGCGAAGATCTTTGAGAATCGCGGTATAACTTGCCGTCAGTGTTCCGGCCCGGCCGATGAGGACGATGTCATGGCCGGGCGGTGCGTATTGCGGGAGGACTTCTCGTGCGGCGCTTCTCAGGCGGCGCTTGATCCGGTTTCTGTCTGTGGCGGCTTTGGAAACTTTTTTGCTGACGGTCAAGCCATAGCGAATCCGACTTGCGGTTTTCCCGTCTTCCGGGTGTATCGGCGCAATCTGCACAACCATTGTCGGCGTCACCCATTTTCCGGTGTCTGCCGATTGAGCGATTTTTGTGAGTCGCAAAAACTCGGACCGCCTTTTCAGGCGGTCCAATTTTAAGAAATCTGATTTTTCGGCGTGCATGTCGCACCTGCCGTTCCGGGCGGATGATGTTTTTTTAAGCGCTCAGCTTCTTGCGGCCTTTCGCGCGGCGGCGGGCCAGAACGTCACGACCGTGACGATCAGCCATGCGGCTGCGGAATCCGTGGCGGCGCTTGCGAACCAGTCGGCTGGGTTGAAAAGTTCTTTTCATTTTCTCTTCGTCCTGTCGTCGGCTTTTGTCTCGTTAATCAAGACGGAGTTTATAGGGGGCGTCTTCCGGAATGTCAATGAAATTATAATCCTGTGCACGGCAATCGTCCGATTCAATATCCATAATTTCAGGCGATTGCCGTAGGCGCCGCCGCAAAACGGTTGACTCTCCCGAACATTTATTATACATATTTCGTTTTTTCGAGATTTCATTGGAGGGTGTGATGCGTTGCGGAGGACTGACGGGATATGTACGTGCCTTTGTTCTGGCGTTACAGGTGGGAACGGCACAGGCGGATTCGGCAGTTCAACAGGATGTCTGGCCGGGGGATACAAATCCAACGCAGGATGTAACATATGATCCTGAAATCCTTCCCAGAGCTACTGATGATCAAATTGCAACACTATTGCAGATTGAAATGAATTCGGCATTTGACGGAGACATTGTCTGGCTCACTTATGCCTGGGATCCTCTCAATTCGGATGAGTATACGCACCGCATTTATTTTGGATGTTCAGACCGGAACATTGATCAAACGCTCCGGATTCAAGCCTTTTTATCGGATCCAGATAATAACTGGAAACTATCCCAGGATGAAAACGGTTATCTTCTTGAAATGACAGAAAAGACGTTTTCCGAATTCGTCGACAAGCTCCGTCTTTTAGAAGACATTGCTGCGTTACGGGATGCTGAAGCCACACACATGGAACAAACCCGTTTTCTCCTACAAGCGGCAACAAATGCCCTGATGCCTGTTTTGCAAGGTGCGGCGTCCGTCATCTGGGTGGATACTCAAACCTATGAGGGATCGTCAAACTCTTTTACCGTGGCTATCGATCCGGCGTTGCCGTTATCTGGAGGAGAAACGGTTCTTAAAGAACGGATTGCGGAAGCGATCGGATTATCCTCTTCCCCAGGCTCTGCGGATATCAGTCTTGTGACATATCTTGAAGAAAATCAGACAGTTGTGAGTGGCTTTTCGATTCATAACGTCGGATATTGTTTAGGACTTGTCGGAACAATAAACCAATATCTTCCTGCCGATATGAAAGCCGGAATGGCATCAGTTTGCCTGAAATTTTCTGACGAGCTCGCAAGCGGTCCCTTTTAATCTCGCTTCAGACGTCGCACCGCCTGTGCAGGTTCAGTAATTCGCTGATGAGCTATTGGTCTTATGGTATTTGAGCTTTATTGCCACACTCCCGTTGGTCGTTCGCAATGACAAAAAAACTGGATCGATCAGGGGGGCATTAACCCGGATTCACAGCCGTGGCCGGAGTCGGGTTTATAGCTTAAACCTCTTTCCCGGGGATAACCGTCCTTTTTTCTCTGCGATTATAAAAACAACCTCAGTATGCTAGAAAAGCACATCAGGGAACTAAAAAGCATGGCAGACCACAAACTCACATACATCCCGTCCGGACGGCCGTTCGCGCAGGATCTCGCACGCGGCCTGATCCGGCGCATTGCGGATCATGCGCTTCAGGATGCGCTGATCCTGCTCCCGACCCGCCGGGCCTGCCGCCAGCTTCGGGAGGCTTTCCTGCGGGAAACAGGCGGAAAACCCGCGATCCTGCCGCAAATGACCCCGATCGGCGATGTGGACGAGGAAGAGCTGACCCTGCGCCTGAGTGCCGCTGACCCGGAAAACCTGCCGGACATTCCGCCCGCGATTGCCCCGGTTCGCCGCAAGCTCCTTCTGGCCCGGACGATTCGCAAAATCCCGGGCTGGACGAACAGCCCGGCCGCCGCACTGGACCTCGCGGCGGCACTGGCCCGCCTGATCGACCAGGTCCACACCGAAGGCCTGAACCCGGAAGACCTCACGGATTTAATCGAGGAAGAGGAACAGGATCTCGCCCGGCACTGGCAAATCACGCTCGAATATCTGCGCATTCTCTGGGAAAGCTGGCCTGCCGTTCTGGCCGAACGCGGGGTCATCGACCCGGCCGACCGCCGCAACCGGATCATCCGGGCTCTCTCGACCCTGTGGACCAAAGCCCCCCCGCAAACGCCGGTCATCGCCGCAGGAACGACCGGCTCGATCCCGGCAACGGCGGAACTCCTCGGCGTCATCGCCGCCTTGCCGCAGGGGCAAATCGTCCTCCCGGGGATCGACACCACACTTGACGATGAAAGCTGGGACGCGCTCGATCCGTCCCACCCGCAAGCCACGCTTCGCGCTCTCCTGAAAAAACTGAACGGCACCCGGCAGGACGTGACGCTCTGGACGGCCGGTCCCGAGACCCGAGAGACCCGGCGCAGTGCCGCCCGCCGCGACCTGATCCGGGAAGTCATGCGCCCGGCAGAAACGATTCACAAATGGCAAACGCTCAAGGCCGATCCCGACACGGACGCCATGATGCGTCTGGCCCTTGAAAACCTGACGCTCTACCAGTGCGAAACGGCGCACGAAGAAGCGCAGACCATCGCCCTGATCCTGCGGGAAACGCTGGAGCGGCCCGGCAAAACCGCAGCCGTCATCACGCCGGACCGCAAGCTCGCCCGCCGGATCGAGACCGCGTGCCGGAGATGGGGCATAGAGACCGACGATTCCGGCGGGACGACCCTGCCCCATACACGCACCGGCACGTTCCTGAAAGCCGTTATCCTGGCGTCAAACACGAATCTTGCGCCGATTCCGCTTCTCTCGCTCCTCAAACACACCCGCGCGGACGGCGGCGGTCAGGCGGCGAATGAAAGCTGGCGGCAGGATATCCGCCTTCTGGATTACGAGCTCCTGCGCGGCCCGAAACCGCCGCCCGGCATAGAGGGCCTGCGCCGCAGACTAAGCGACCGCCAGCACGATCCCCGCATGATCCGTCCCTTGAGAGACCCGGAAAAAATCGAGACCCTGACCCGGGTCATCGACAAGCTGGCCGAATCATTTGCCCCGCTCGACGCGCTGAAGGCCGGGCAGAGCGCAAAATTCACAGACTGGCTAACGGCACATATCCGTGTCGCAGAGGCCATCAGTGCTCCCGAAATCCTCTGGCAGGGAGAGGACGGTGACGCCGCCGCCGCATGGCTTGCCGATCTCCTCGAACAACCGGATTTACCCCATGACCTGCACGCGGAAGACTACGCCGCCGTTTTCGACCATCTGACCCGGGACCTCTCGATCCGGCCGGGCTTCGGCACGCATCCGCGCCTGTCGATCCTCGGACAGCTCGAAGCCCGGGCCGTTCAGGCCGATGTAACGATCCTCGCCGGACTGAACGAAGGCACATGGCCGCCGGATCCCGGTGCAGACCCGTGGATGTCGCGCCCCATGCGCGCAGCCTTCGGCCTGCCGCCGATGGAACAAGGCATCGGTCTGGCCGCGCATGATTTCCAGATGGGCGTCTGTGCACCGGACGTCATCATGACCCGCGCCAGACGGATCGACGGCACGCCGACGATCCCGAGCCGCTGGCTCGAACGCCTGCGCGCCGTGCTTTACGCCACCGGACACACGCTGGCCGCCGGACCGGAATCACCGGCGACCCATCTCTCGCTCGCCCGGGCACTGGATCACGTCCCGCCGGATGAGACCTGCCCGCTCCCACGTCCGGCACCAGAGCTTCCCGCCGCCGCCTGTCCGAAAAGACTCTCCGTCACGAGGGTCCAGAGCTGGATGGCCGATCCCTATCAGGTCTTCGCCCGCGAAATTCTGCGCCTGTATCCGCTCGACCCGCCCGAAAAAGACGCCGATCAGATGACCTGGGGCAATGCCGTCCATGAATGCCTCGAGCTTTTCCTGAAAGACTACGATCCACAGGACCCCGCCGCCGTCGCGCTGGACCGCCTGATTGAAACGGGCATTCCGATCCTGCGCCGGATTTATCCGGAGCCGCAGGATTTCGCGTTCAACCTTCCCCGCTTCAAAGCTCTCGCTGAAAACGTCATCGCCGAACAAAAAGACTGGGAGAACGCCGGATGGATCCCGGGAGACGTCGAAAAGAAAGGCGAAGCCGAATTGACATTCGACGACCTCGGCCTGGGCCTGACCCTGACCGCCCGCGCCGACCGGATCGACCGGGAAAAGACAAACGCGAACGCCCGCGCGGTCATCGACTACAAAACCGGCGGACCCCCTTCCGCCACAAAAGTCAGAACGGGTCAGGCACCGCAATTGCCTCTTACAGGCCTGATCATCAACAATGGCGGGTTCCCCGACATCCCGAACGGACAAACCACTTGTCTGCGCTATTGGCAAACAAAGGGAAACCTCTCCGAAAAAGAGCGAAAGAAACAGGCGGATCAGTTCGGGGAAGAGACACAGGCCCTGATCGCCGCCGCGCAAGACGGGATTCATGACCTTCTGGCACATTTCGGACAGGACGGCCAAATCTGGCCCTGCCAGCCAAATGGGATAAAAGCACAGAACTATAACGATTATGCCCATTTCGAGCGCATCGCCGAATGGTCCGCCGCCGAAGGCGACGGAGACGGAGAGACAGGCGCAGAGGGAGGCAACATATGACACAAGCCGTCGGGCCCGACCCGAACATCCCTCAGCAAAACGCGAGCGACCCGACCCGCTGTGTATGGGTTGGCGCATCGGCCGGAAGCGGGAAGACGAAAGTCCTGACGGACCGGGTCCTGCGACTGCTTCTGCCGCGCCCGGCCGACGCACAAACGGTGATCCCCGGCACGCCGGCTCACCGGATTCTATGCCTGACCTTCACCAAAGCCGGCGCAAACGAAATGGCGATCCGCGTCAACGAAACCCTGGGGAAATGGGCCGTCATCCCGCAGGAAGAGCTCGAAGAACAGCTTGAGAAACTGACCGGGACGCCGCCATGCCCTGAAATGACACAAGCCGCCCGCCGCCTGTTCGCAGAAGTCGTCGACCTTCCGGGCGGGCTGAAGATCATGACGATCCATGCGTTCTGCCAGTCCGTTCTGGCGCGCTTCCCGCTGGAAGCGGGACTTCCGCCCCACTTCACCCCCATTGAGGACGATGTCATACAACGCCGCCTGAAAGCCGCTGTCGATGCCGTCCTGACCGAGGCGCACATGACCCCCGGCACGCCGCTTGGTGAAGCGGTCGCCCGGATCGCCGAACAGTACGGAAACCGCCGTGAATTTGAAAAAACCCTGAAAGAGATCGTCGCAGAGCGGCTTCAGATGAACCGCCTGATGACCCGCCATGATCCGCATGACGAGACGATGCGCAGCGCGTTGCTTTCCATCCTCGGACATGAAGATCTTTCGGATCGCCGCGTCACCCCGGCGGAGATCATCGCGGAAACCATGGCCGCAATCGACCACACGAAACTCCGCCGGATCGGCATGCTCATGCGCGAATACGGCTCGGAAACCGTTCAGAAAGCCGGACATTCGCTCCTCGCCATCCTTTCCCGGAACGCACCGCCGAAAGACTGGGCGGCATACAAACTGATTTTCCTGACGACTGAAGACGAAATCCGGAAAAAACATCTGACGCAGAAATGTCAAACCGAAGACCCCGATGCCGTAGACCTCTGCACAGAAGAAACGGCTCGCCTTGTCCGGGCCATCGACCGGATCAAGGCTCTCACCTGCGCCACGATCACACAGGACACCCTCCTGCTCGGAAAACACGTTCTCGGCCGCTATGCCGCGATTAAGGACGCAAACGGCGAGCTCGACCACGACGACCAGATCGAGCGCACGCTGGATCTCCTGAACCGCAGCGAAACCGCACTGCGCTGGGTCATGTACAAGCTCGACCGCGGGATCGACCACCTCCTTGTCGACGAAGCGCAGGACACCAACCCGGAACAATGGGACATCATCGAAAAGCTCACCGATGACTTCTTCGCAGGCGAAGGCGCGGGCGCAAGCCGGATCGAGGAGAAAACCGGCGGCCCGCGAACGCTCTTTGTCGTCGGGGACATCAAGCAATCCATCTATTCCTTCCAGCGCGCCGCGCCGGATCGATTCATGGAGATGCGCGAACGCTTCGCAGGCAAAATCGCCGCCGCCGGACAAACCCTCGCGAGCGAGCACCTTGCGACCTCTTTCCGCTCCTCCACTGCCGTTCTGGATGTCGTGGACGCCGTCTGCGCAAATCCGCGCGTCGCACGCGACCTGTGCGAAGAGAATATCAAGCACCACGCCTTTTTCGACAAAAGAGCCGGCCGGGTCGAACTCTGGCCGATGATCACGCGCGAGAAAAAGGAAAAGGACAAGAAGCGCGATAAATCCGATTTGACATGGGACCTTCCGACAACGCTCAAGTCGGAACAGGATCCGCAAATGCAGCTTGCCGGAAAAATTGCGCAGACAATCGCAAAATGGCTCAAAACCGGCGAACGCCTCGAAGGGCAGGACCGGCCGATCCGCCCGGACGACATCATGATTCTCGTCAAAAGCCGGGGCGGATTCGTCGCAAAGCTCGCCCGCGCATTGAAAGAAAATAACGTGCCGGTCAGCGGGCTCGACCGAATGACTCTGAAGAACCAGATCGCCGTACAGGACCTCCTGAGTGCCGCCCGTTTCGCGCTTCAGCCCGAAGACGACCTCGCACTGGCCGAACTCCTGAAATCGCCCTTTGCCGGACCGCAGGCCGGATGGGACGACCTGCGCCTGTATGACACGCTTCATGACCGCAACGGAAGTGTCTGGGCAACGCTCCGCCGCACCCTTCCCAAAGACGATCCGTTAATCCGGTGGGCCGGCGACCTGATCGCAAGCGCGGCGGGTGAAACCCCGTTCCTGTTCTTCAGCCTTCTGCTGAACCGCCCCTGCCCGGCCTCGCAAACAAGCGGGCTTGACGCCCTTCAGAGACGGCTGGGCCAGGACGCCCTCGATCCGATCGAGGAATTCCTGTCATCCATCCTGAACGCGGAACTCGGCCCGGACACCCTGAACCCGTCCCTGCATGCCCTCATCGCCGAAACGAACGGGAGTGCAGCCGAAATCAAAAGGGAAATGCAGGACGCCGAAGGTCAGGTTCGAATCATGACGATTCACGGTGCAAAGGGCCTTCAGGCCCCGATTGTGATCCTCCCCGACACGATTCATGAACCGGACACAAAAAAACCGGCACGCATTCTCTGGCCCGATAAAACGGGGCTCGCCCTGCCGCTCCTCGCCACAAAAGCACAAACCCGCCCGCAAACCTATGCCGACGCCATAGAGCGAGTGATCGCATGGCAGGACCGCGAATATGCCCGCCAGCTTTACGTCGCCATGACCCGCGCGGAAGAACGCCTGTATATCTGCGGCGCACAAAAAGGAGACAAAAACGCACCCCGCCCGGAAACATGGTATACCCTCATCCGCGACGCCCTGAAAAATGCAGGAGCCGCCGAAGAGCACGACGGGACGCTGATCTTCGCCCGGCCACAACAAAAAGAAAAAGAGGTAGGAGAAAGCGGACAGAAAGCGGAACAAATCGACCCGCTCTGCCCGGATATCATGGATGCTCCGCCGCTCGCACGCGAAGATCTCCCGGACTGGGTCCATACACAGCCCGGCCCCGAGCCGAGCCCGCCCCGGCCGCTGACCCCCTCGCGCCCCTCCGGAGACCCGCCCCCGGCTCTTTCCCCGCTTGCGGCAAGATCCCAAAAACAAAGCGAGTCAAAACGCTTCCGGCGCGGGCTCCTGACCCATAAAATTCTGCAAATTCTTCCGGAGCTTCCGGTGCAAAACCGGGAATCCGCCGCCCGGACATTCCTCTCCACACAGGCGCATGACCTCCCGGAAAGCGTCCGTGAAGAGATCATCCGCGAGTCACTGACCGTTCTGACCCATCCGGATTTCGCCCCGCTCTTCGGCCCGGGCTCAAAAGCCGAAGTCCCGCTAACCGGCCTGATTGATAACAAAACACTCGTCTCCGCTCAGATCGACCGGCTCCTGATCACCGATGACACGATATGGATTCTGGACTACAAAACGAACCGCCCGCCGCCCCGGGACCCGCAAGACGTTCCGGCGCAATATCTGGAACAAATGCGCAGCTACCGTGACACGCTCAAGGCGATTCACCCGAGACAAAAAATCATCTGCGTCCTGCTCTGGACCGACGGCCCGCACCTGATGCCCGTCCCCGATGCCCTACTGGATAAAATACCGTGACCGAATTTGAACTCATCGAACGCTATTTCCGGCCGCTGACGCTGGACCGCCCGGAGACAGGCGCACTTAAGGACGATGCCGCCGTCCTGACCCCGCCCGCCGGATGCGATCTCGTGGTGACAAGCGACACCGTCAATGCCGGGCGGCACTTCCTGCCGGACGACCCGCCGGAGACAATCGCGCGGAAAGCCTTGCGCGTGAACCTGTCCGACCTCGCCGCAATGAGCGCGAACCCGCTGGCCTATCAACTCAACATCGCCTTTTCGCAAAACGCCTTCCCGCCGAAAGACTGGCTGGACGCCTTCACCGGCGCGCTCAGAGACGACCAGATCGCACATAACCTTTTCCTGCTCGGCGGCGACACAACCGTAATCGACGGCCCGCTCTCCATCTCGATCACGGCTTTCGGCACGGCTCCCCACGGCAAAGCCCTCCGCCGCGCCGGCGCAAAGCCCGGAGACCGCATCCTGATCACCGGACCCGTCGGCGACTCAGGCGCGGGTCTTGACCTGTTGCAAGACCGGCTCACACTCCCGGACGACCTCCCGCAAAATGCAGAAACAAAAGAGACCCTGATCCGCCGCTACCGTGAACCGGAGATCGTCACATCCGCCGCAGACCTGATCCGCATATACGCGCACGCCGCCGCAGACATCTCCGACGGCCTGCCCGCCGATCTCGGCCATATCTGCAAAGCCTCCGGCGTCTGCGCGGAAATTATGGCCGCCGCCCTGCCGCTCTCCCCGGAGATCCGGGCCCTGCACGCGCGCGGCCTGAGAACATGGCCGCAAATCGTCGGCAGCGGCGACGACTATAAACTCGTCCTGACCGTCCCGCCGGAACACGCAAAAGACCTTTGTGACAAACTGAAACCTCACGGGCTGCACGCCGCCGTTATCGGCTCATGCCGCCGGCCCCCGGCAGAAAACGCCCCCCTGACCGTCCGCCTCACCGGTCCGGACGGCAAGGAAATTCCGCTCCCGCAAGCGGGCTGGACACATTTTTGATCAGCAAAGATCAGCGCAAAAAAAAGGCGTCCAGCGGGGGGAAATACCGGACGCCAGTCCCAAAGGGGCATGGGACAAAATCTAAACTCTCTCAGACTAAAACCTAGAGTATAGGACCCTGCGCCCCCTGTCCGGGCACGAATTGTCGCACACGCCATTGAATGTAAAGCGCTTTCTGATTTTTTTATAAGGGCGTTGCGCGCATTTCTTCATACGGTCCGGGAATCACTGACAAGAAAGACATTCCTCGTAATTCCCGCTCTCCTCTCCACCGGCCGTAAGTTCCGGCTCGCGGAGGTCCTTTTCCTCCTTCGGCGCAACGTTGAGCGTACGCTGCCAGCTCGCATGACTTTCGGCGCGCTGAATGGACTTGGACCGGCAGTAGTAAAGGCTTTTGACGCCCTTGCTCCAGGCCTCCCAGTGAATGCGGTGGAGATCTTTTTTGTGAACGTTTCCGGGCAGGAAAATGTTCAGCGACTGCGCCTGACAAATAAACGGCGCGCGATCGGCGGCGTGCTCGATCAACCACCGCTGATCGATCTCGAACGCTGTTTTGAACACGTCTTTTTCATCCTGCGTCAAAAAGTCGAGATGCTGGATAGAGCCTTCATTCGTAAAAATCGACGACCAGATATCGTCCGTATTCATGCCCCGCTCTTCGAGAAGCTCTTCCAGAAATTTGTTCCGGACCGGGAAAGACCCCGACAGGGTTTTATGCGTGAAGGCGTTGGCGGCAATCGGCTCGATCCCCGGCGACGTCCCGCCGCAGATAATCGAGATCGAGGCCGTCGGCGCAATCGCCATCTTGTTCGAAAACCGCTCCGTGATCCCGAAATCGGCAGCATCCGGGCAGGCGCCGCGCTCATGGGCGAGCGTCACGGACGCTTCATCGGCCTGACGCTTGATATGCTGGAACATGCGCCGGTTCCAGACTTTGGCCATGACGGATTCGAACGGGATCATTTTCGATTGCAGGAAGGAGTGGAAGCCCATCACACCGAGCCCGACGGACCGCTCCCGCATGGCGGAGTATTTCGCCCGCGCCATACTGTCCGGAGCTTTGGCAATGAAATCCGACAGGACGTTGTCGAGGAAGCGCATCACATCCTCGATAAAGGTCGGATGAGTCTGCCATTCCTCGAATTTCTCGAGGTTCAGCGAAGACAGGCAGCAAACCGCCGTGCGCTGGTTCCCAAGATGATCTTTCCCGGTCGGCAACGTGATCTCGGAACAGAGATTCGACATTTTGACGCTGAGCCCGGCCATTTTCTGATGCGCGGGAAGGGCATTATTCACATGATCGATAAAGACGATATAGGGCTCGCCCGTTTCAATCCGCGCCGTCAGAAGCCGGATCCAGAGATCCCGGGCGTTGACACGGTCCATGACCGCACCGTCTTTCGGTGAACGTAATGCCCATTCCTCCCCGGCCTCGACGGCTTCCATGAAGCGGTTTGTCACAAGAACCCCGCAATGCAGGTTCAGGGCCTTACGGTTCGGATCGCCGCCGGTCGGCCGCCGGATCTCAATAAACTCCTCGATTTCGGGGTGCCAGATCGGCAGGTAAATCGCCGCCGATCCGCGCCGTAAAGACCCTTGGGAGATGGCAAGCGTCATCGAATCCTGTACGCGGATGAACGGCACGATCCCTGATGTTTTACCATTGCGCCCGACTTTCTCGCCGATCGAGCGGACATTCCCCCAGTAGGAGCCGATCCCGCCGCCAAGAGCCGCCAGCCAGACGTTTTCATTCCACAGAGACACGATATCTTCGAGCGAATCGCCGCATTCATTCAGAAAACAGGAAATCGGCAACCCGCGGGACGTCCCGCCGTTCGAGAGCACTGGCGTAGCCGGCATGAACCAGAGATTTGAAATATAATCATAAATCCGCTGCGCATGGGCATCGTCATCGCCGTAATAGGTCGCATCGCGCGCAAACAGATCCTGATAGGATTCGTCCGGCAAAAGATACCGGTCGCTGAGCGTCGCCTTCCCGAATTTCGTCAGATTCGCATCCCGGCTACGGTCGATTGTAACCTTGTTGCCCCTTTGTCTTTGCACAACATCAAACATGGCGTATCGCTCCTCGTTCTTCCGGCCGGAACGGCCGGTTTTCAGGTGGTCTTAAAACATGTCTTCGGTGAGACCGGGCAGCATATGGAAGGATGTGAACCACTACCCGTAGCGTGTATCTGATATCAGGATACTATATATCGTGGGTCTGTCAGTAAGACGATATTCCTACGCCGCCGTTTTCCCCTCGGTTCCGTTCCGAAAACATAGCGAACATCTTGATCCCGAATCGGAATATCCGCCAAGCCGAATCTGCCCGTGACTCACAGAGTTTTTTGACGTCGGTCAATTTTATAGCAGTTTGTGCATTTTCGGCATACTCTAAAATTTGTCAGCGTCTTTGAGAAGTTTCCAGGGCGCGGTCTCCAGAGCGTCCGCAATACGCTTGAGCGTTTTGACGCTGATATTGCGTTTTCCGTTCTCAATTTCCGAGTAATGGCCGCGATCCATCTCTGCCCGTCCCACGACATCCTCCTGCGAGAGGCGGAGAGAATCTCTTCTATTGTGGATTGCTTTTCCAATTTTCGACAAATAGCTCATGAAAAGATTTTGTGGGAATTACAGCACAAATACTGTAGGAAGTTTCCCAATTTTTCCTGGTTTTTCTTTTTCGAAGATGTAGGATGTATCCTACAATGAAGAAAGCACACCCCGTAGATATTCACGTCGGTCGGCGTCTCCGGATCATGCGTCTGGAACGGAATCTCAGCCAGGAGAAGCTGGCTGCGCAAGCCGGCGTGAGTTTTCAACAACTTCAAAAATACGAACGCGGCGTCAACAGGATTTCCGCGTCCCGGCTATACGAACTGGCCTGCATTCTTGATGTTTGCCTTTATGATTTTTTTGAAGGGCTGGATCCTCCGGGAGTGCCTCCGGATCCGGATTTCCGTCAAGCGGTCAAGGTTCTTCTATGCTTTCTTTCGGGACATTCAAGAGAGATAAGAACAAATTTCGAAAGCATTGAACGACAGGCAAACGAAAATGTGAAAAACACATTACCGTGAATTGCCGCGTGACCCGCCGCGGCTTTTCTGCTAAAGCTCTTTTCGGCATGGTATTTCAACAAGAAGAGAGTGTTGTTCATGAACAGTTTAAACACCAAGGCGCCCCCGAAAATCCGCCGCAACCGGCAAACGAAAATCGTTGCGACAATCGGTCCGGCGTCCTCTGAAAAAGACAAACTCCGCGCGCTGGTCGAGGCGGGGGTCGATGTCCTCCGCCTGAATTTCTCGCACGGCGCACACGATGATCACCGCGAGCGGATGCGCGTCATTCGTGAACTGGAAGACGAATTTTCCCATCCCATCGCCGTCATCGCCGATATGCAGGGGCCCAAGCTCCGCGTCGGAAAATTCAAGAACGGCAAGATCGATCTGACGGTCGGGATGCAGATCCGGCTCGATCTTGATCCCGCGCCCGGTGACGAAAAACGGGTTAACCTGCCGCACCCGGAAATTATCGAAGCGCTCACCGAAGGGGACGACATCCTGCTCGACGACGGAAAAGTCCGGATCCGGGTTCAGGAGAAAGGGCAGAATTTCCTCGTCGCCGAAGTTCTGACCGGCAAAAAGCTTTCCGATAACAAAGGATTTAACGTTCCCGGAACGATCCTGCCGATTGCTGCGCTGACGGAAAAGGACCGCAGGGATCTTGAAGTTGCGCTCGACATGGGCGCGGACTGGATCGCGCAGTCTTTCGTCCAGCGGCCTGAGGACGTTGCCGAAGCGAAGGCGCTGATCGACGGGCGCGCGGCGTTGATGATCAAGATCGAAAAACCCTCGGCGCTCAACTGTCTGGCCGAAATGATCGAGATCGCCGACGGTGTGATGCTGGCGCGCGGAGACCTCGGGGTCGAAATCCCGGCCGAAGACGTCCCGGCCGTGCAAAAACGGGTCGTGCGCATGGTCCGCCACGCCGGAAAACCGATTGTCGTCGCCACGCAGATGCTCGAATCGATGATCGACAATCCGCGCCCGACGCGGGCCGAAGCCTCGGATGTGGCCACAGCCGTCTATGACGGGACGGATGCGGTCATGCTTTCCGCGGAGACGGCCGTCGGGGCGTATCCGATCGAGGCCGTAACGATCATGAACCGGATCTGTAAACAGACCGAGGCTGATGAGTTGTACCGCCGGATGATGGATTCGGACACGCCGGACAGCGAGCAAAGCGCCTCCGATGCGATCACCGCCGCCGCCGATCAGGTCGCCCGGACGATCCATGCGGCGTGCATCACGAATTTTACCTCGTCCGGATCGACGACGCTGCGGACCGTCCGCCAGCGTCCGCCGATGCCGATTCTGTGCCTGACGGAAGACGAGCGCGTCGCGCGGCGTCTGTCCGTGTGCTACGGCGTATATTCCGTACGTGTCGGCCGGGTCAATAATTTTGCCGAGGCCGTCGCAAAAGCGATCGAATCGAGCAAATGGTCCGGTCTTGCCCATGAAGGTCAGCGCCTCGTTCTGACGGCGGGCGTTCCGTTCGGCACGCCCGGCTCGACGAATATTCTCCGGGTCGCCTGGGTCGAGTAGAACGGAACAAGGGGAAGGCAGAGCAGGCCCTCTACCTTGTCAGCAGGACATGGTAAAAATGATAGCTGTCGTTCAGTTCGCAGTGAATGCAGCCCTGCATCGCCGGCTTGATACTGAACGTATCCTCATCGGTCGTGTTCGGCGTGTCGTAGAAAAGCTGTCCCCCGTCAAAGCGGGCAACATTGTCTCCGTAGAGACATTCTCCGGGGCTTCCTCCCCCGGCGGCGGACGTTCCGGTGTCTGCCGGATAGGTGCTTTCGATGTCATGCCCGTTGATCTCATTGATATGATCGCAGAAAGCCTTCGTCACATTCGGCAGGACGGCGACCAGATCCGCGCGCGGGGTCCCGACATCCGGAAGATGCGTCCCGCCGTAGAACTCCCATGTTCCGGCTGCTCCGGAGACCATGAGCGTGCCCGGTGCCTGACGGTAGGATGCGCCGCCGCCCTCGCGGGAGAAAACCTGCCGCCCCGGCTCATCATCGACATTGCCGTAATCCGGCGGCGCGTCCGGATGCGCGAAACGCAGATTCGCCTCGCTGTAACCGAAGCTTAAGACGTAGCGGACGCCGCGCTCCAGCTCGCTCGCGTAATCGCGGATTTGCGTGGCTTTCAGCATGAGGGACTCTTTGTCGATATTTGCGCCTTCCTGCGAAGACGTCATCTGGATCGCCGCGGTCAGGATCCCCATCAGGACGATCGCCGTCAGGATCATGAACAGGACGTTTCCGGATTCTCCCGAACGTCCGGCGGCAGGGCGATCACCCGAAAAAAAGGGAGGGCGGCGGATCATGACAGAACCTCATCAGAAATCAGAGCTGCGGGGGAAGCGTGACACAATCGTCGAAGAATGAGCAGGCGCGGCGGGCGTTTTCTCTGGAAAAGCCCGTCAGCCGGGCCCGGTAAATCAGACCGTTTTCCGTCCGGATCGGCGAAACGAGCGGCCGCCCCGTTGCGATCAGGTCCTGCGGCAGCGCTTGAAGGGCATCACGCAGAACGTCATCGCTCGTGACGCGGCTGCCGAACGCGCCGACCTGTATCGTCCAGCTATCCGGGACAACAGGTGCGGCAGAGGTCTCGGTCTCTGTCGGCGCCGTCAGATATCCGGCGGGTTTCTGATCCGTTCTCGCAAGCGAAGCGCTCACGACAACCGGCGTCAGTTTCCGGCGGGCCTCCCGGAAATTTTCACCCGAATGCGCCGCGATGGCGAGCAGGCCGGTTTCAAAACGGCGCGTGACGGCCGGGTCGTAGTCTCCCTGCCCGATCAAGGCTCCGATCATACCGGTATTCAAAGCCGCCCAGCGGACACTGTCCTGGTCCTGGTCCTGTTCGAAATCGGGTTTGCGAAGCGGCACCGGCGCGGCCGACGCCATCAGGATCGTCCGGGATTTCTCAAAGCCCCGGTCGAGCAATGTGCGCATATGGGCATTGCGGCTTTTGGCTGTCCGTCCGCCGAAGACGACGCCAACGAGGCGCGTATTCCCGCGCTTGGCCGAGGCGACGAGGTTAAATCCGGACGCCTGTACGTATCCGGTCTTGATCCCGTCCATGCCGTCATAGCTGCGCATCAGGCGGTTGTGATTCCGGAACCCCGTTCCTTTGTATGTGAAAGACCGGGCCGAGAAATAAGGATAGTAATCCGGATAGTTCTGCCAGACGTAACGGCCGAGAATCGCCATGTCCCGGGCTGTGCTGACTTGACGGGGATCGTGGAGACCCGAGGCGTTGCGGAAGCGGGTGCGGCTCATCCCGATGGAACGGGCCTTGCGGGTCATCATCATGGCGAAGCGTTCTTCGCTCCCGCCGATGGCTTCTGCGAGCGCGGCGGCGACGTCGTTCGCCGATTTCGTGACCAGCGCGAGAATCGCATCTTCGACGCGGATCGTCTCGCCGGGACGCAAATCGAGCTTGCTCGGAACCATGCCGGCCGCATGGCGGGAGACGCGGATACGTGATGTCAGGCGCAGGTCTCTGCGCTCCAGCGCATCAAAAACCATGACCAGGGTCATAATTTTGGTCAGTGAGGCCGGGTGCAGAATTTTATCCGCATGGCTTTGAGACAGGATCATGCCTGTGCGCGCATCCATGACAATCGAGGCGTAACGGGGGTTCGGGGCGGCATGCGCCGCCTGTCCGGCAATCAGGGGAAAAAGAACGGAAAATGTCAGCAGAACCGCGAGAAAAAGGGCTTTTTTCTGAAATGTCATTCCCGCGAAGGCGGGAATCTTCCGGAAAGAAGGGGTTTGAAGATCTCCGTTTTCACGGGGATGACGAGAAGAGAGGGCGGTCTTCGATGAAAGGTCGCAAGTCTGTCTCATTCGGCCCCCGGGGTGGCTGCAGTTACGTTCATCATGTTCAGGAACAAATATTTACAGGGCAAAAATGAAGAAAAGGATAACGCATCCGGGCATATGCATATGCGCGCTGAGATCCCTCGCCGTGTGCCTGTCGTGTATTTGTTCCGCGAATTTTTCCTGTGATTCCGTTATAGACTCCGTCCCGCCGGATATGCAACGGATGGATCCTTAATACTAACCGATTTTTAGCACAGTGTCTAACTTGACCGGCTTTTGTCCTTGCCACCCCTCAATTTCGTGAAAGGCCTTCTTCTCCGTCATTGCGAGCCCGCGGAGCGGGCGCGGCAATCCAGAAATTTGGCCAGAAAATGCTCCCATGGCTGACTCAGCGGCTGGATGGCCACACTCCCGTTGGTCGTTCGCAATGACAAAAAAACCGGATCGATCAGGGGAGCGTTAACCCGGATTCTTTGCCGCGTCCCGGCCCGGTTACGTGAGAATGGGCCCGATAAGCGGCCCGAATCCGCAACAGCCAGAATGCATGTCTGTTTTTGCTTGCTAAACTTTGGGTTATAACTTATTATGGAAAGTATATTAACAAAAA
>JANQFU010000009.1 GCA_028277665.1 Alphaproteobacteria bacterium
GGTTCTCGGCAGTCCACATCAGCAGCCCCTCCTTCATGGCTACCTACAAGTGAATCACAACCGATTCCTTTGAATCAACTTGTTTTCGGACGGACACTAAAAAGAGAAAGAAATAAGATTGGAGGGAAAGGTGGGGATATCTTACATATTGAGGCAAAAGCGAATTATCTGCTCGATGATGAGTTTTCAGATCCGGCGAGTGTGAGGGTATTATTAATTGGAACGTCGAGTTCTAAAACGTTGAATGAAACTGCGATTGGGAGGGCAACGCTGTATATCACAGAAGCTGGAAACAAACCGTACTCTATTACGGGCGCGTGGATTACAAGTGTGACGGGCTCCATCTTTTCAGCACACTAGTGGGATAATGTTTTTGTATACAATTTCTTGAGCGGTTATGGCTGGCCACAACACAGCAAGGCCACAGAATTTACACCCTGCAAGGGTCAGAATTAACCACAGAGATATGAGGACGGAAATGGCGATGATGGTGTTGCTTACCAGACCGCATTTCAGATTTTTTTTAAAATCTAAAAATATTTTTTTGTCACGAAAACGACGGGCGCATTCCCACCAGCCGACATAGACTATCGATATGCATAATAGCAAACAAAAGAAATAAAAATTGTATATCCAGCATGTATGTATCTGGATAGGCACGTTTTCCAGAGTTTGTGTTCGCGCATGGTCCAAAGGAAGGGCAAATATCGGAAGGATAATAACTGAGAACAAAAGGCTCGTTGATTCAATTCTGGGGGAGGCTTCTTTTCTTATAGAGAGAATGACGATTGGAACAAGCAAAAGATAAAGCCAGTACCATATATTCAAATATATCAACCAGATATTCATTGGGAAAAACTGTCGGTAAGGAAGGTTGTCAATGATTTTTGGGCTTTCTTCTGTCTTTCGCGTATTCGTGAAGCGGGTAGCCGAGTTGCCACCGACGAACGAGGATATACGCGGCAAAGCCCCAGTCCACAAGCATAAAATAGGTTCCGTATCGTGTCGCGGCCAGCGCGATGGCCGCGCCTGCAAAAAAAGAATACTGATTGATGATGTCGCCGATCATGGCTTTGTCGGCTCCTGTTTTTGCTCCTGGTTCCGGTCCTGCTCCGGCCCCTTTTCCCACCATGTTTCGAGGACATAGCCGTAGATGGGTGTGGTGTCCGGGCGGGCGAGGGACGTCCGGGCGGCGGTCAGGCTTTTGCCGAGATAATCGAGCGGGACGAGATACCAGCCCCATGTCAGGATCCGGTCGAGCGCGCGGACATGCGCGATCAGGTCTGCGCGGTCCCGGGAATCGGCGATTTGCAGGGCGATCGCGTCAACGGCCGGGTTGCAGATCCCTGCATAGTTCCAGCGTCCCGGCTGGTCTGCCGCCGCGCATCCGTAATAAAGAATTTGTTCCGTTCCCGGGGAGAGGGTCGAGAGCCAGTAATGGAGCACGACATCGTAGTCGTAGCGGGTCAGGCGGGCCGTGAAGCCGGCACTGTCGAGTGTGCGGATCAGGGCGTGGATCCCGAGTTTTTTCAGGTTTCTTTGCCATGAGAGCGCGATTTTCTCATCATCCGGCGTGCCGACCAGAATTTCGAATGAGAACGGTTTGCCGGTTTCTTTATGGCGGAGTGTGCCGTCCTGAATGTCCCAGCCGGCTTCTGTGAGGAGATCCCGCGCGCGGCGGAGATGATCGCGCATCAGGGCGCGCGTGCCGGTTTTGGGCGGGGTCCATGCCGGGCCGAAGACCTCCGGCGGGAGAGTTTCGCGGTACGGGGCGAGGATGGCGGTTTCCGCCCCGGACGGTGTGCCGTGCGCGGCGAGTTCCGCGTTCGGGTAGAAGCTGTCGACTTGCCGGGTCATGCCGGCCAGAAGGTTTTCATTGATCCATGAAAAATCGAGCGCGCGGGCGAGGGCCTCCCTGACCCGGATATCGTCGAACGGGGCGCGGCGCGTGTTGTAGATGAAGCCGCGGACCTTTTCCGGGCGTTTATGGGGGATGACGTCGCGGCGGACTTCGCCGGAGCGCATGGCCGGGAAATTGTAGCCCTGCGTCCAGTTCGAGAGGTCTGTCTCGTCGCGCAGATCGAGGTCTCCGGCCTTGAAGGCTTCGAAGGCGACGCTGTCGTCGCGGTACGTGTCGTAGACGATCCGCTCGAAATTATGATGGTTCCGGTTGACGAGAAGATTTTCCGCCCAGTAATCCGCAACGCGGCGATAGACGATTCGCCGGCCGGGCGAGATTTCCGAGATGTGATACGGGCCGCTTCCGGGCGGGATGTCGAGTGTTGTCGCGCTGAAATCCCGGCCGGACCACCAGGCTTTCGAGAGCACGGGCATCATGGCGATGATCATGACGCTTTCGCGGTCGTAGCCTGCGCCGAAGCGGAACAAGACAGACAGGGGGCCCGTCTTGCGCGTTTCTGTGACGAGGCCGTAGACCCGGCGCATATTCGGGCGGCCTTCGCGTTTGAAGGTTTCGAACGAGAACAGGACATCATCGGCGGTGATCGGCGTGCCGTCGTGAAAGCGGGCGGCGGGATTGATATGGATCTCGACGGCCGAGCGGTCTTCGGCGATCTCCGCGCGTTCGGCGATGAGGGGGTAGAGCGTGAACGGCTCGTCCCAGACGCGGCCCATCAGACGGTCGTAAAAATTGCTTAGCCCCGGTGCGGCACTGCCCTTCAGGGCGTACGGATTGAGCGTGTCGAAATTTCCGAAGGCCGCGAGGTGCAGCGTCCCGCCCTTGCGGGCTTGCGCCGATGCGTAGTCCAGCCGGACGGAATCCGGTCCGTATTTCGCTTCTCCGTGCATTGCCAGCCCGTAGACGGGCGACAGGTGCGGCGGCACCTGTCCGCTATCCGCGGAAGAGGGGAGCGACAAAAAGATGAGCAGGAGCGATGTGACGCATAATCTAATCCACAAGCGTTGCATAGGAGATTTCCGGGCGGGGGCCGATATGGGAGATGATTTCGGCGGCGGCGCGGGCCCCGAGGCGTCCGCAGACATCCGCCGGCATGTTCCGGGTATAGCCGAACAGGAATCCTGCGGCGAACTGGTCGCCGGCGCCGGTCGTGTCGACGACCCGGGCAACGGGCTCCGCCGGAATTTCATAGATTTGTTCGTTATGAACGATCACGGCGCCCTTTTCGCTGCGCGTCAGAACGGCGGTTTCGCAGGCTTTGGCGACAAGACGGACGGCAGCGTCAAAATCCCCGACCTTGAACAGGGATTTGATCTCGTCCTCATTTGCGAACAGAATATCGGTATGCCCGTGGACGAGGTTCAGGAAATCGGCGCGGTGCCGCTCGACGCAGAACGGATCGGAGAGCGTCAGAGAGACTTTGCGTCCGGCGTCATGGGCGATTTTTCCGGCTTCGCGGAAGGCGTCTTTTGCCGCCGGTTTGTCAAACAGATATCCTTCCAGATAGGTCACGCGGCCGGAGCCGATCAGGTCTTCGTCGATGTCGGCCGGGCAAAGCTCAACTGCGGCGCCGAGATAGGTATTCATCGTGCGCTCTGCGTCCGGCGTGACGAGAATCAGGCAGCGGCCCGTTTTCGGCCCCAGGATGAGCGGTTGCGTCCGGTAAACCGTACCGTTGGTTCGCATATCATGCGTGAAGACCTGTCCGAGCTGGTCGTCGGCGACTTTGCCGATAAATCCGCCCTTGCCGCCGAAAGAGGCCAAACCGGCCAGCGTATTCGCGGCCGATCCGCCGGAGACCTCAGTTCCCTGTCCCATAAGGCCGTACAGTTCGACTGCGCGCCGTTCATCGATCAAATTCATTGTGCCGCGCTTCATGCCGGAGGCGGCCTCCTGTTCGGCGATAAAGGCGTCGTCGGTATGGGTGAGCACGTCAACAAGGGCATTGCCTACGCCGACAACGTCGAGTTCGGAAGAAATTGTCATTTTTATGAGGTCCTTTATAGTATGCAAAAACACAGATTATACTGTAACCCAATCCGCAGGAGAGGCAAATATGCCGGAGACGGAAAATATGCGGGAAGAAAAGAGCGATCCCCTGGAAGAGCGCATCCTGTTCGCCGCGCTGGACGAGGCAAGCGGGCGGTCGTGGCCGGAGATCCGCCTGACGGCCATAGCCGCGCGGGCGGAGGTCAGTATGTCTGTGCTGTATCGTTATATCGGAGGGAAGCATGATATTCCCGCGTTGCTCGACCGCCATATTGATTCGAAGCTTCTGGCGCAGCCGTTTTCGCTTGCCGACGATCTTTCTCCGCGCGACCGTCTGTTCGATCTTGTGATGGCGCGTTTTGATCTTCTGAACGAACACCGCGCGTCCGTATGCGCGCTTTATAAGGGGATTATGAAGGATCCGGCGCAGGTTCTTCTCGGCTTCCCGCATGTGACCCGCTCGATGGCGTGGCTTCTTGAGGCGGCGGGGTTGTCTCCGGAAGGGTGGCGCGGCGCGGCGCGGATGGCGGGGCTGAGCGCTCTTTACCTGCGTGTTTTGAAGGTCTGGATGTCGGATGACAGTCCGGACATGGCGGCGACAATGGCCGAGCTCGACCGGTGGCTCGCGCGGGCCGAAAATCTGGCAATCTCTTTCGGTTTTCCTGAAGAAGCCTGCGCGGGGCAAGGTTTTGAGATCACGCCTGACAAAATCCGCCGCGGCGATTTTGGATGAGGCGGATCGGGGGATCGCATATGAAGAAGATAACCTCTCCCGGCGGGTGAGGGATATAAAACAAATGAATCGTGAAGACGCAAAGACGCGAAGAGATTTTGCGAAAACTTCGCGCCTTCGTGCCTTCGAGATTCAAAAACGGTCTATACATCCCCACAGGGGTGAGGCTTTTTAAAAGTAACTTTTTATATGCGGTTTTCCTATGAGGCGGATTATCCCCGTATCTTTGGGTGGCTTTTTGAAGTACTATATGTCTCATGATTATCGTTTTTGGCTCAATCAATATGGATATGCTCTACGGTGTCGACCGGCTGCCCCGGCCGGGAGAGACGCTGTTGGCCAAGCATTTTGAAATTACTCCCGGGGGAAAGGGCGCCAATCAGGCGCTTGCCGCGCTGCGCGCCGGCGCGAGAGCGGTGCTCGTTGGCCGGACGGGGGAGGATGCCTATTCCAAGCGTATGCTCTCCGATTTGCGCCAGAGCGGCGTCATTACGTCCGGCGTGACATTTTCGGACAAACCGACCGGGACGGCGACGATTATTCTCGACGACCACGGCGAAAACCAGATTGTCGTTGCGCCGGGGGCTAACATGGATTCTGTGGCGGAGCAGGTGCCAGAAGAAATCCTGAACGACAAGGCGATGGTTCTGCTTCAGATGGAAGTCGATCCGGAGCAAAATTTAGAGCTTGCCGAAAAAGCCAAAAAATGCGGGGCGCGGGTGATGCTGAATCTCGCGCCGGTGACGACGATCCCCCGGCGTATGGTCGAACTCGTGGATGACCTCATCGTCAATCATGTCGAGGCCGAAGAAATCGCCGGGATCATGAAAATCCGCGTCGGGGATGACGCCATCCGGATCGCGCAGGCTCTTGCGCTTGAAGGCGGTTTGAATTGTATCGTGACGCTTGGCGGGAACGGGGCGGTCGCTGTGACAAAAGAAGGTCATGGGTGGCGCGTACCCGGATATCCGCTTGATGAGGTGATCGATACCGCCGGGGCAGGGGATTGTTATTGCGGGACACTGGCCGCAGGCCTTAATGACGGCATGCCTTTGCATGAGGCCATGCAGCGGGCGGGTGTTGCGGCGTCTTTGGCCTGCCTGAAGAAAGGGTGCCAGACATCCTATGTTTATATGGGGGATGTTGAAAAGGCGCTGGAGAATGCTCCGGCGCCTGAGACGGTGTCTTTGTAAAGTCCTGACCCTAAGTCTGAAGATCGACGATTCGGCCGCGGGATGCGGTACCGGCGTCCGCGATGCTTTCGGCCGCTTCGGCGATGATATTCGCGGCTTTCGCTTCCGCGTCAGCGTTTTGTTTGATTACGGACAGCCCGACGGCCTGACGGGTCATGGCGGCTTCGGCGGCGATTCCTGCTGGGATGTTCATCTGAAGATCCTCTTCATCTCATTCCGGTCACTCTATCATTTTACCGGATGTATCTTAACATTTTCTTTCTGTATGGGAAGAGAGAAAACTCACATTTTCGGGAGTTTCGCGTCCCGGTGAATATGTGCGGACATCATCAATCCAAAACCGACACATGCCGCGAGCATGGCCGTTCCTCCGTAAGAGACGAGCGGGAGCGGCGCGCCGACAACGGGGATGAGGCCCATGACCATTCCGATGTTGATGAAGACGTAAAGAGAAAAATTTACGCTCAATCCCATCGTCAGAAAGCGTCCGAAGGCATGCCGGCATCGGAACGCGATCCATAATCCGTAGCCGAAAACCATCGCGAACAGCAGCAATAGAAACAGGCCGCCGAACAGGCCGAATTCTTCGGCCCAGAGCGTAAAGATAAAATCCGTCTGCTTTTCCGGCAAAAAGTTCAGGTGGCTTTGCGTGCCCTGCATGAAGCCTTTCCCTTCCAGCCCTCCTGACCCGAGTGCGATCTTCGATTGTGTGATGTGATATCCCGCACCGAGCGGATCGGATGAAGGATCCAGAAAGGTCAGGACCCTCTGCTTCTGATAGTCATGCAAAAAATGCCAGATTACGGGGAGGCTGAGCAGTCCGGCGGCGCCGACGGCGCCGAAGATCCAGAGGGAGACTCCGCCCAGAAGGAACATCGCACCGCCTGCCATGACCATCATCAGAGAGGTCCCGAGGTCCGGCTGAAGAAGGACGAGGCATACGGGTGCTGCAATGACGCATACAGGCACGGCAAGAAATGAGAGGCGTTTGACGTCTTCCGGAGCGGCGGCATGAAACGCGCGTGCAAGTACCATGATCAAGGCGATTTTCATGAGTTCGGAAGGCTGGAGCTGGATAATCCCGAGATTGATCCAGCGCTGTGCGCCCATGCCGATATGTCCCATCACTTCAACGGCAATAAGGAGGAGCATTCCGGCGGCGTAGGCCGGCCAGGCCAGACGGTACCACCAGCGAATATCAATAAGGGCAATGCCGACGGCCAGACCAAGGCAAACAACAAACCGGACGATCTGCCGGTAGGCCCAGGGTTCGAAGCTTCCGTTTGCCGCGGAATACAGAGCGGTAAATCCGACACAGGCGATTGCGAAAACGAGCGCGAGCAGCCCGAGATTGAGCCGCTGAAGCTTGGATTTCAGGGAGAGATCGGCCGTATGCAGACGCAGAGAATCGAGACTCATGATCCATCCTCCTCGTTGTTTTTTTCAGGCTTCCCGGGTTTGCGCGGCGGGATGACCGGCCCGCCGTCCCGTGCAGGCTTATCGGGGCGCATGACCCGTGCGGCCGGATGGCGCTGCATTGTCATGGCCAGAAGATCCCGGGCGATCGGCGCCGCTGCCGAAGAGCCGCCGCCGCCGTGCTCGACGACGATCGCGCAGGCATAACGCGGCGCGTCCGCGGGCGCATATCCGACAAACAGGGCATGATCCCGGTATTTCCACGGAAGATCTTCATTCCGGACGCCTTGCAGGCGCTGCTCCGTTGTAATTCGCCGGACCTGAGAGGTTCCGGTTTTGCCGCCGAATGTCATTTCACCGCTCTGAAAGCGCGAGTCGTAGGCGGTTCCTTTCGGATGATTGACAACGGAATTCATGCCTTTGAGTACAAGCCCGAGATGCTCGTTCGAAATGTTCATTGACGGCCAGTCGTTTTGATGCATCGGGATATCGCCGACATATCCTGTGACCCATGGCCGGACGGCGCGGCCGCCGTTTACGAGACGCGCCGTCATGACGGCGAGCTGGAGCGGCGTCGCCAGAATATAGCCCTGGCCAATACTGGCAACAATGGTTTCTCCGCCGCGCCACGGCTGGCCGAAATAGCCCATTTTCCAGGCTTTATCCGGCATCAGGCCGGAATTTTCTTCCTTAAGTTCGAAACCTGTTTTGTGTCCGAGCCCAAAGCGGCGGGCCATATCTGCGATTTTTTCAATCCCGATTTCACTGGAGAGCTTGTAAAAATAAGTATCGCAGGACTCGCGTAACGCTTCCTCCAGATTCATATGCCCGTGTCCGCTGTATTTCCAGCACCGGAATTTATCTCCGCCGTACAGAAAATAACCGGGGCAATGCACGGTCGTATATTTGTTTGCGGTGCCGTCTTCCAGCGTGGCAAGCGCTGTGATCATTTTGAACGTCGATCCTGGCGGGTACTGGCCGGAAATGGCTTTGTTATTGAGCGGATAGGCGGGGTCGGATAGAAGCTCTTCCCATTTTTCAGCGCTCAGTCCGCTCGTAAACAGATTCGGATCGAAACTCGGCGAAGAGCACAGGGCATAGACGGCGCCGGTCTTGACATCCATGATCACGGCCGAGGCGGATTTCACGGCCGCAAGGCGTTCCTGAACGCGGCGCTGGAGGTCGGCGTCGATCGTGAGCATGACCCGTGCGCCTTGACGTCCCGGCTGGCGGGTCAGTTCACGGACTTCGCGGCCGCGGACATTGACCTCGATTTGTGCGGCGCCGGCCGTCCCGCGGAGATCTTTATCGTAGAGTTTCTCGATGCCGGATTTTCCGATCTTGAATGCAGGCAGGCGCAGGACGGGATCGTCTTCCGCAAGATCCGTTTTACTGACTGCACCGACATAACCGGCCAGATGCGCGGCGGCATCCGCGAACGGATAAATCCGGCGTTCGCCGACGTCGATCGAAATTCCGGGGAGATCTGTCATATGGACTTCAAGTCGTGCGACGTCCGTCCAGCTTAAATTGTCCCGGACCTCGACCGGGACGAACGCGGGGACTTTTCCGGCTTTTTCGATGGCGGCTTCTATCTGTCGGTCGCTGAGCGTGATCATACGGCGCAGGATTTTCAGGACCGCGGGCACGTCTCCTGCCTGTTCGGGGGTCAGAAGAACGCGAAAATCCTGCTGATTGACGGCGAGCGGCACGCCGAATCGGTCGACGATCTGTCCGCGCGAGGGGGCGAGAATCTTCAGGTTGATCCGGTTTTTGTCGGACAGGGTTTTGTATTTCTGTCCTTCGGCGACCTGGAGATAGGCAAGCCGCACGCCGAGTACGCCGAGCAATGCCGCTTGTCCCGCGCCAACGAGCAGGGCCCGGCGGGTGAATGTTCTTGATTTCTCGGTGTCCTTTTCGAGCATTCAGATTGTTCCTGTCTCTGCAGACGACGCGCGGCGCGGCAGGATGCGGTGCGTCAGAAAGAGCAGGATAGCAATGAGCGGAAAAATAACAATGCTCAGAATGGCTGTTGCCAGAACGGGCTCGACCGGCGGCCATGCGCGGGCGTTTATGAAGCCGAAGAGAATCCATTTTGCAAGACTGGCGCCCAGACAGACAAAAGCAAACCCGGTCCAGAGTGTGATGAAAGGTTGTCCGAAAAAGGCGCGGCGCTGATCGCGGATGATCCACTGCGTCGCGACAAGAATAAAAGCGTTTAATCCGGTCGGCATGCCGCATAGAAAATCCATCAGTAATCCGAGCAAAAAAACATAAGCCGGAGAGATCAGGGTCGGCCGGTAGACGGCCCAGTAAAACACGGCCATCAGCAGGAAATAGGGGCGGTCCGGTCCGCCGACCGGAATCGGCAAGAGAACGAGATTCAGCAGGAATAGTCCTGCGATCAAAAGATGCGGGACGAGCATTCGGCCATACCAGTCGAGCCATTCTGAAATATTCGGCGCGGACATCCGTTTGTCACAGTTTTTGATATTGGAGAGAGTTTACTGCGCCAGAACCCCGCGCTGCAAGTTCGGATCTATTTGCGAATTTACTATTCGTACAAATCCGGCACGGTCCGTCCCCGCGAACGGTGCGATTACCGGGACGCCATATTCGGTGGACACGATTTTTCCGACCGGAAGGCCGGGCGGAAAAACGCCGCCGTCTCCCGATGTCAGAATACGCATGCCGTTATGAAGTTCCGTGTCATCCGGGAGGAGAGCCAGAACGGGGAAGGGGCTGTTATCGCCACGCAGGACAGCTTTGATCCGGCTGTTTTCAATCATGACCGGGATGCGTGAGTTCAGGTCGGTAATCAAAAGGACGCGGGATGTTTCCCGGCCCGTTTCAATGATCCGTCCGAGCAGGCCGTGGCCGTTGATGACGGCCTGGCCCTTTCCCACGCCGTCCTGCTTTCCGGCCTTGACCAGAAGGGAATGGACGAAACTGTTTCCGGAATCTGAAATTGTGCGCGCCGTTACAAAACGATAATGAGGCTCGATTTTGACGTTCAGGAGGTCTCCCAGAGATTTGTTCTCGGCCTCAAGTTGAAGCGCAGTCTGATACCAGGTTTTCAGGCGGGCGTTCTCGGCTTTCAGGCGGGCGTTCTCGGCCTGGAGATCTCCTATTCCCGTTCCTTCGGAAATCGCGTTCGACACCGCGTTAAACGGCGTTGCCGCAGCGCTCAGGAGCGGCGCAAAACTATCTGAGATATCGGTTCTTGCGCCTTCGACAAAAGAGGGGCGCAGGGCGTGAACAAAAAGGAATGTCAGGGAAGCGACCAGAAAAATGAGAGACATCGTCCGTCCGCCGACATATGTCCATGTGGCGGTCCCGGCCAGCGACCCATTGAATGTGCCGTATCGTTTCTGACGGCTTCTCAAACGATATCCTTCGCTTTACGTTTCGTTCTGTGTCTGGAGGCTTGATCTGCACCTTAATAAAAAAAGGCAACGAATCAAGCCCCGTACACCTGAAAGTTTAAAACGTTCCCAGGTTTCAGGCAATACGCCTAATTTTGGCGGAGAAAAGTTTCTAAAATCTTACTAAAGCCGGATCACACACGTCGGTATGGTGTTTCCTGACAGTCTGATAAAAAACCCGTAAAATCCTTTTTTTCATCATTCCCGCGAAGGCGGGAATCTTTCGGATCAGCGAGCAGGAAGATCCCCGTTTTCACGGGGATGACGGCGTAGGAAGGCGGGAAACGCCTAATACGACCCGATGAGGACGCTGCGCAGGGCTTTGCGCTCTTCAAGGGCATGGCCGGTGCCCAGGGCCACGCATTTAAGGGGATCGTCGGCGACGGTGACGGCAAGTCCCGTTGAATGCCGCAGGACGAGATCCAGATTGGCGAGCATGGCGCCGCCGCCGGTCAGGACGATTCCCTTGTCGACAATATCGGCCGCGAGTTCCGGTGCGGTGTGTTCGAGCGCGACCTTGACGGCCTCGACGATCTGGCCGACAGGTTCGGCCAGGCTTTCCGCGACTTGCGCTTCGGTGACGACAATTTCTTTCGGAACGCCGTTCATCAGATCCCGGCCCTTGATTTCCATTTTGCGGCCGTCACCATCGCCAGGCAGGCAGGCCGATCCGATATCTTTTTTAATGCGCTCTGCCGAACTCTCTCCAATCAGGAGGTTATGGACGCGGCGGATATAGGCGATAATGGCCTCATCCATTTTGTCGCCACCAACGCGCACAGAACGCGCATAGACGATTCCGCCGAGGGAAATCACGGCGACTTCCGTTGTGCCGCCGCCGATATCGACGACCATCGAACCTGTCGGTTCTGTAACGGGAAGGCCCGCGCCGATTGCTGCGGCCATGGGCTCCTCGATCAGATAGACCTCACTTGCGCCGGCGCTCTCGGCCGATTCCTGAATGGCGCGGCGTTCGACTGCCGTTGAGCCGGACGGGACGCAGATGACCATTTTGGGTGAGACGAAAGAGCGCCGGTTATGCACTTTACGGATAAAATGCTTGATCATCGCTTCGGTGACTTCGAAATCGGCGATGACTCCGTCCCGCAGAGGGCGGATGGCGACGATGTTTCCCGGTGTGCGGCCCAGCATCTGTTTGGCTTCGTTTCCAACGGCCAGAATCTGTTTTTTGCCGCTGGTCATGGAGATGGCGACAACGGACGGTTCGTCCAGAACGATTCCGTGATCTCTGACATAAACAAGCGTATTGGCCGTTCCGAGGTCAATCGCCATATCGGCGGACATGAAGCCGAACAGTTTCGAAAACATAGCAATGCGGTCCTGAACGTAAAGTCTGATTATCCTGCATGAATGCATTGCTTATAGCAGACAGACTGCGGGTGTGCACGTCCGAATTGTCATCTTTTCCCCAATAAGAGACAAAAGAAACGAAAAAACCCGCCGGAGGGCGGGTTTCGAATTTCGGAAGGGCTCATTGCCGCTTTCCCGTGTTCTTTTTTGCTCTACCCTTGACGGGCCTTAAAGCGGGGGTTCGTTTTGTTGATCACATAGACCCGGCCGCGGCGACGGATGACGCGGCAGTTGCGGTCGCGGGTTTTCAGTGTCTTGAGTGAATTAACGACTTTCATGTCTTTATTCCTTTAATCAATCTTAAATCCGGATCGGCCGGAAAATATCGCCTTGCAGGGTTCTTTGTCAAGCAATAATTCCACCGGCATGAAAAACGATCGCAACGATATAGGCAAGGTGCGTAAGATTATGGGCCTCCTGATCCAGTCCGAAACTCCACCAGAACAGCGTGTTTTTGTGGGACCATCCTTTTGTCCATGTCAGGGCGCCTTTGATCCTGTCGATTGTGGAATGAATCAGAAAATCGAGCGGCGCCAGCCACCATAGTGCCGGGGCGGCGACCATAACGACAAGGAACGTTCCGGTTGCATGGGTCAGTGTATGTGAGAGAAGTGCCGACCAGCCTTCCCGCCCGGGGCGGCCCTTCATGCCCGCCATCCAGCCGTTTTGCAACAGGAAATCGCAACAGAAATGCTTGAGGCGGAAAGCGAGATAAAGGAAAAAAAGGCCGAGCGGCGTCATCGGAAAACCTGAAACAACAAAAAAATGGATAACCCTTTGCGAAACAGTTTCCCGCAAGATATTCTTAATGGCAAGATATTGATAAAGGAATTGTTCCTTTTTTACGGCGTCTGCATTCTTATTATATCCGGATAGATCTCCATGCCTGTAAATACATCTGAAAATAAAAAGAAATTTCTCGCCGGCGATGTCATTATGCGTCAGGGGACACAAGGGGATTGCGCCTATGTTATCGAACATGGAAAGGTGGAAATTCTGATTGAAAAAGACGGTGACCGCGTCTTTCGTGTCGGAACGCGGGGAGAAGGATCTATTGTCGGTGAAATGGCGATGATTGACGATGCTCCCAGAACGGCAACAGTCCGGGCTCTTGAAGATTGTGAAATGCTTGAGATTTCCCGTGAAGATTTCTCCCGCCGCCTGACCGGGAGCGATCCGGTCGTTCAGATGTTTACGCAGGTTATTCTGATGCGCTACCGGGATATGCTTATGCGCGCTGAGATTTTGCACGATGCGGGCGTTAATCCTCCGGCTGAAGAACTGGAGAAAGAATATTCCCTTCAAAGCGGCGCATTCGAATCAATCAAAATAGCCAATGAGTTGAAAGACGCACTCCGAAACGATGAGCTTGAGCTTTATTACCAGCCGATTGTCGATTTGTCGACGGGGTTGCCGCGCGGTTTTGAGGCTTTGATGCGCTGGAATCATCCTGAGCGCGGGAGGATCTCTCCGGCCCTGTTTATTCCTGTCGCCGAAGATACGGGACTGATTGTTGAGGCGAGCAACTGGGCGCTGCGGGAGGCCTGCCGGGCTTTGACCCGGATTGAAGGGCAGTGTGGCGGCAACGATCTGTACATGAGCGTGAATTTTTCCAGCACGGATTTTGCCGCAGACAATTTTGTCGAAGGTGTCTATGAAACCCTGTCGATGACGGATGTTCCTGCTGAAAAAATCAAGCTGGAAATTACAGAGCGCCTTTTGATGGGACAGCCCGAGAACGCAAAAGAAACACTCCGGCTTTGCCGAAAAGCCGGGATGGGAATTGCGATTGATGATTTTGGAACCGGTTATTCGTCTTTGTCGTACCTTCATTATTTTCCGATCAATACGTTGAAAATCGACCGGAGCTTTATCGCCGATATGCTTGAGGAAGAAGGTTCTGTCAGTCTCGTGGAATCAATTGTTCAACTCGCCCGGAATATGAAGATGACTGTCGTTGCCGAAGGTGTTGAAAACAGATCGCAGGCACTGAAATTGAAGGAGCTTGGCTGTGACCAGGGGCAAGGTTATCTCTTTGCGCGGCCGTGCCGGGAGAAAGATCTGATTGAGATGCTCAGAAACTGGACGCCGTTTTCCTGACCCGGATAGATAAAATCCAAGACAAAAGTTACGTCTTTTTAAAAGGATGCCTGATAGAATTAATGTGGATTACAAATATAATCAGGGGATTCCAGGCCTTCGAATATTCGAAATCAAACCGACAGCCGACATATTAAAACATATTTCAGGGAGACGACGGGATGGCGCGCATTCTTGATGGGGACATTCAGGCGGATTATTCTTCCCCCGCTTCGGCTTCAATTCTTTCCAGTGGCGGTTCGACCGTCGCGCTTCCGGATCCGGCTCTGGTCCGGGATGCGGATCTCTCCCGGGACGGGCAGGATCTTGTTCTGACTCTACCGGACGGCAGTGTAACGGTGATCGAAGGTTATTTTCTGGCCGATCCGCCGCCGATGCTGACGGCGCCGGACGGGCAGACCCTGACGCCGGATCTGGTTAAGGCGTTTCTGACATCCGGGGATATGCCGCAATACGCGCAGAGCGCGGCGTTGAATGACGCCTCTCCCGTCGGAGAGGTCGGAGAGATTTCCGGATCGGCCACGGTCACGCGTCCGGACGGCACGACGGAGACGATCACGCTCGGCACAAAAATCTATGAAGGCGATATTGTCGAGACGGAAGGCGACGGCGCACTGAACATCGTGTTCGTCGATGAGACAAGTTTTTCTGTCTCCGAAAATGCGCGGCTTTCAATTGACGAATATATTTTCGATCCGGCGAGCGAGAGCGGACAAACGAGCTTTTCCGTATTGCGTGGTCTGTTTGTGTTCACGTCCGGCCTGATCGGCCGGGACGATCCGGACGATGTCGAGATCGAGACGCCGATGGGATCGATCGGGATCCGGGGAACGACGATTGCCGGGAACGTCGATACCGGGGAAATCACGGTTATGGAGGGGGCCATCGTCCTGCGGGATTTCGGCGGGCGGGAGATGACTCTTTCCGGGCAGTTCGAAACGGCGAAATTCAATCCGGCCGGCGGCGGCATCGTCAATATGGGGACGATGAGCGCGGCGGATGTCGGCGCGCGTTTTGCCGCGATCGGAAATGTGAATCCAACCTTGTTCAGCGCTTTGAACAGGAATGCGGAAAGCAACACGGACGGACAAGGCGAGTCCGGTTCGGATGAAACAAACGAGACAAACGAGACAGGCGAAACGAACGAAGACGCGCCTGATGAGGCGGTAGCGGATGATTCTGCGGAGCCGGGTGAGCCGGACGCCGAGGCAAAGACTGATGCGAAGGCTGAAACAAAAACTGTCGAAAACGGGAATCAAGGCACTCGGGACGGAGAGTCTTCTGCTTCCGATTCGTCCGGCGCCAATTCCCGGGCAGCGTCCGAGGGGCGAAATGCTCCTTCCGCAAGCGGCCAATTCGTTGACGGTTCCCTGAGTTTCGACGGCGAGGGAGACGGCGGTCTCGCAGGCAGATTGCGGGGAAACGGATCGTCTCCGGGCATTGGAGACAACCTGCCAGGGGCCGGAAAAAATGCTGGAACGGGTGCGGGAGACGCGCTCGCGGGTCAGGACACAACGGGTTCGGACGGGAGCGAGTCATCTTCCGGCGCCGGTGCGGACAACGACGCGGGAAACAACAATTCGGACAGTACGTCGACAAGCACCGATCCGGACGTGCTCGCGGAGAATGTCGAGACTCCGTTCGAATTGTTTTCTTTCCGGAACTGGGACCTGAAAGAGGTGACGGATTACGGCAGCGGCGGAACGTCGGATCAGGTTGTTGCGACGGTGATGCTTGACCGGCCTCTATCGTCCGATGTGAGTTTTACTGTCGCAAGTCCTTCGGCGCTGGTCAGAAACGCCCTGACAGTCGAAAGAAACGGTCAGGTTTTGACTGTGAAGCTGAACGGTTCGAATGCGGCGCAGGCTTTGATAGATGACGATGCGACCGATCTTGAAATTATCCATTTCCGCTTGAAAGCAATCAACGGGAGCGGTGACGTTCGCGTGTCGCCTTTGATCGAAACGGAAATTTTTGACCCGGACGTTCTGGATCTCGGGATGGCCGGGACCTCTTCGGCGGCCGCAGACGGCTTGCAGATCCTGAGCAACGTCAACGGGGTCACGGATCTGACGCTGGTTAGCGGGCCGGATGAAGGTCATGGATACAGAATTCTTGCGGTTCGGAACGGCGGGCAGAATATCGTGTTCTCGCAAGGCGGGGGTGCGGCGGCGGCGCCTTCGGAGGCATTAATGAGTGCGGCCTGGGCCGGAGATGTCGACGGTGACGGAACGGAAGATTTTATTGCGGGCGTCGATGCCGGACTCGCGGGCGGTGCGGCTCTGTATACGGACGGGACGGATGTTCATCTCACGGATACAGGGGCCACGATACAAGACGGGGACAACTGGGGATATGAAGTCGCAGGGGCGGGAGACGTCAACAATGACGGCTTTTCCGATTTCCTCATATCCGCGCCGGATTCCGGATCGAAAGACGGCACGGTTCTTCTCGTCTACGGTAGCGAGACGATCGATGCCGCAAATCTGGATGTTGAGGATCTGGCTGTTACAAATAACGATGCCGTGCTGATCACCGGACTTACAGCAGCTGATATGCTGGGCCGGTCCGTCTCTGCGGCCGGGGATTTCAACAATGACGGTTACGCCGATTTCATCATCGGCGCGCCGGGCGTGGACGCGGACAGCGATACGACCTTGGAAGGGACGGCTTATCTCGTCTACGGGGGCGAGGGCATTTCGAACGTGGACCTTGGAAATGCTTCTCAGGCGCTCAAAATATACGGGGCCAGTATTGACGATAATGCGCAACTCGGCGATGCGGTCCTCGGGGGGGCGGATTTCAACGGCGACGGGATCAGCGATGTGATGGTCTATGCCGACGGGGCGCTGAACGGCAAAGGCGTTGCGCATATCATTTATGGCGGGATGGGATTTTCCGGCGATATTGACGTTTTTGCAACAACCGCCGACAACTCGCACGGTTACCTGATTGAAGGCGGAGACGGCACGGCGCTTCTGAATGGCGGGGCCGCCGGAGATTTCAACGGCGACGGGTTTGACGATATGGTCGTCGTTGCCGGAGAAAACGGAATTAACGACATTTATGTGATCTATGGCGGGGATACGACGCTCGGGCGCGGTGTAAACCGGAGCATTTCGGATTTCTCGGATCAGGAAGGCCTCGCCTTTGAGATGATCTGGGACGGTATCGACGGCAAGGAGATCGACGTGATCGGCGCGGGCGATATTAATGGCGACGGGTTTGACGACCTTGTTTTTTCTCATCCGGATGTCGGTATATTGACGGTTTACGGTCGGGCGAATGAGGACGCTCTCGATGCGGGAGCCCAGAAAGTCATGGCTGCAGGCGAGAGTTTCCTGGCGGCGGATCAGGCCGGGCAGGCACTCGTTGGGCGTGAAGGAAATGCGCAGACGATCTCTGACGGCGGGTTTGGCGATGTCTCCATGCGGGCGGGAAATGCCGAGACGACGTTTGAGATTCATAGCGACAATTTCCGCAAAATTACCGGCGGGGAACAGGAAGACAAGCTCCTGATCGATTACGACGGGGCGCTGGATCTCGGCTCTTTTGGTGATCAGGCCCTTTCCGGAGTTGAGAAGCTCGAGATGGCAAGCGGGACGACGCTCAGTCTGACGATCGGCCTTGACGATATTTACCGTCTTTTGCAGCAAAGCGCGAATGGCGAATTGATCATCAGCGGCGGATCGAATAACACGCTCCTGATCGACGATCCGGGGTATGGGGCAACGGCGATGACGCTCGACAACACGAATGCGGATTCATATCTCGGTCTGGACGGTGATGCGGGGAACGTGACGCTCGGGACCGGCTCGGACGGAAACTATAACGTCTACGATTTCGGCAGCGGCTATACGCTTCTGATCGAGCGGGATATCGGCACGGTCCAGATTGTTTAGGGACGAGGTCTAATAATACATAAAGAAGAAGTGCGATTTTAGGGGCAAGGCTTATAACATGTTTTCTGAAATTTCAGATATCCTGAAAGGGGATCTGAAACGGTACTATCTGTACCGCTTTCTTTCTGATATCGCGGCGTCCGGGAATGCCCGGTTTACGATGGCGTATTTCTTTTTTAACGGGGTTTCGGCACTGGAGATTGCTCTTGTGATCTCGGTTTATGGGGCTTCATGTCTTTTGGCGGTAAAGCCGGTGGCGATGATTACCGGACGTCTTGGCATTCACAAAACCTTTTTGCTTCACATGATTCCGCTGGTGATCGTTTATGCGATCGTATGGAAGATCCATGATATGGGGGCGGAAGTCAGTTTGTGGTTTTATGCGTGGCAGTTTTTTCACGCGTGGAACGTCATGTTGATGCGCATTCCCCTGACTGCTTATTTTTCTCATTATGGCCGCCCGGAGCTCCGCGGGCGGGAGCTAGGGCTCGCCGGCGTTATTCAGCGCGCGGCGGCCCTTGCCGCGCCTGTGATTTTCGGGGCTCTTGTCGATGAGACGGGACTGATGCTGTATTATACGCTTCAGACCTTGATCCTTCTTGGGGCGGCTTTTTCTCTCGGTATTCGGGATGACAAGCACATCAAGGTCGATCTTCGCCCGTACCGGTTTTACCGGATCGTTCCCGGCAATGTGAGCAAGACGTTTTTCTTTAGCCGGACATCCTACATCTTTACCGATGATTTGTTCTTTATCTGGGTCGCGGTGAGCTTTGGCGGCATGATGTTCGCCGGAGTTTTTACGGCTGCGCGGCTCGGGTGCGAGATGCTCTTGTCCTGGTGGGTGGGCGATCGCGTCGACAGGGGACGGGTCCGGAGCCTCTTTTTCGGATGTGTGGCTTTGAGTGCGTTGTTCTGGCTTGTCGTTCCGTTTGCGGCGAATGCCGTTGAGATTTTTGCGCTTCAGTTTACGGTCGGTCTTGCCGGATTGATCGTCGATATTCCCGCGGAGCAGCAATATCATAACCGGGCCAAAGAAAGCGGGCAGGAGTTAAACTACGCCGTCTGGAAGGAGATTTGTATCCATGCGGGTATTGTGGTCAGTGGCGTTTTTGCCGTTCTGATTTTGTCTTTTGTCGAAGACTGGCGCTGGGGGATTATGCTCGGCGCGCCCGCCATGCTGGCGTATCTCTGGATGACCCCGGGGATGACTCCGGCGCGCGGGCCGGGGAGTGCACGGGCGTGAAGAGGATTTTTTTATTCAGCTTTCTTCCAGCCGAGCAATTTGTGCGGTGATGTATTCAGGGCCTTGGCAATTGCAACCAGCTCGATGTCGCGGATTGTGCGCTCACCGCTTTCAATGCGGGAAATAATGTCGGGCGCGAGATCTATCTGAAAATCAACACGGAGAGCCGCCGAGAGATCGGCTTGTGTCATATCAGTCCCCCGCCGCGCGTTTCGTATGGCGGGCCCGGCGATATTTCCTGTGATTTTCGGGTTTGGCATTACATTCACAAGGCTATTGATTTCTTTTCTTATAGCATGTAGGTTTTTTAAGAATTTGGCACCGTGCCAATTTTTTAAAAACAGCAAGGGTTATGCACATGGTCTCGCTCCAAACGCAGGAATACAGACACCTTCGAGAACAAATCGGGAAGAATATTCATAGGATTCGCTCCAAGCGACGATTGCGACTGGAAAAACTCGCGGGGAAAACGGGGATAAACGCCCGGAGGCTCGATTCTTATGAATTGGGCTGTGGAGAAATCACTCTTGGAGAGCTTCTTCGGATTTCCCGTGTGTTCGGTGTTGATATTTGTGATTTGATGTTTGGGGATGGTTGAGTCATTAACCTGAACTATGGATAAGAATAAGTTATAAAACCAACAAAACCAACGTCATTCCGGCGAAAGCCGGGATCCAGAGAAAACGTTTTTCTTATTTTACGCGGCGGTCCGCAGAAACGGAGTTCTCCTCCGAAACTCCGGACCTTCGCGTTTAAACAACTCTATAGTCATTTTGAATAAGAATTACACACCCTATCTGCCATTGCGAGAAGGCAACGCCGACGAAGCAATCCAGAGTTTTGCTGGATTGCCGCGCTCCCTCCGGTCGCTCGCAATGACAATTAAGGTGTATAATTTTTATCGCGAAAGACTATATGACTGGATCCCGGCTTTCGCCGGGATGACGTTGGTTTATAAGATTTTAAAGCCCTCTTATCCATAGCTGAGGTAAATTAAATTGTATCAAGGCTTTATGGTTCGTACATTTTTTTAGCGCTTCCCTCTGTCTGCGAGGGCGTGTTTGATGGGGGCGAAGGAGGTTCTGTGGTGCGGGGTCGGACCGTGGAGGCGCAGAGCTTCGAGATGTGCGGGGGCGGGATAGCCCATATTCTTTTCCCAGCCATATGCGGGGTAGTCTTTCGCGAGGGTGATCATGAGGCGGTCTCGCGTGACTTTTGCGAGGATCGAGGCGGCGGCGATGCTGCGGCTTTTGCTGTCGCCCTTTACGATACATTGTGTAGGGCAGGGCAGGTCTTTGGGGCTTTGGTTGCCGTCGATGAGGGCGGTCGCCATGCGGGGTGCCGATATCAAAACATTGTTGTCATCCCCGTGAAAACGGGGATCTTCGGGGGGCATTGCGCTGAAAGATTCCCGCCTTCGCGGGAATGACGATTCTCTTCTGGTCGTCATCGCCGCATAGGCCCGGGTCATGGCATGCAGGGAGGCTTGCAGGATATTCATGCGGTCGATTTCGGCAACGGAGCATTCCGCGATTCCGTAGCTGGCATGTGCCCGGATCAGGTCGAAGAGGCGGTCTCTTGCCTTGGGGGAGAGCTTTTTGCTGTCTTTTACCTCTTGCCAGAAGGGCAGGTCTTGTGCGCTCTCCGGGATATGAACGCAGGCCGCGACGACCGGTCCCGCAAGCGGACCGCGGCCGACTTCATCCAGGCCGCAGACCGGGCCCGGAAATCCGGGATCAAAATCGGGATCGGGGTCAGACTTATGCGAGATATTTGCTGAGCGTTTCGTAGACATGCGCGGATAATCCCGGCGTAGATTGCAGGTCTTCCAGATATTTGCGGATCATGGCCTGACGGTTTTGGGACAGGTTTTTCCAGTTGCGGAACGGCCAGAGCATCATGCCCGCCATTTGCGGGTTGATGGCGTTCATGGTTTTGATCGCGTCTATCAGGAAGGCGTAGCCTTCGCCGTCGGCTCTGTGGAAGACGTACGGGTTGTTCATGGCAAGCTGGATGTAGACGGCCCGGGCTCTGTTCGGATTGGATATCTTGAAATCCGGGTGCGTGCACAGGTCTTTCGCCTTGTCGAGCGTATCGTCCCTTGTGCGTTGAACCTGCCAGGCGAACCACTTGTCGATGACGACCGGGTGGTTGCGGAAGCGTTCGTAGAAGTCGGTCAGGGCATCTTCGCGGGCCGGACCGTCGCAATTGGTCAGGACGGCCATCGCGCCTGCGCGCTCGGTCATCAGGCGTGCGTCCTGATATTGCACGCTCGCGAGGGCTTGCCCTTCCTGCGGGAAGGCCTTGAAGATGATTTGAAGGAGGAGGTTCGCAATGGCGCGGTTTGCAATTCCCTGCGGGGTCATGTCCTGATCCCCGTGGACGGCTGTGTAGACCTCTTTCAGGAGATCGCGGCCGGCGGCGTAACCGAGGCCGGAGATGAGGCGTTCCCGCGATTCGAATATCGTGACGGGATCGGCGTCCTGCGTCGTTTCGATCAGGCTGTGCAGGAGGGGCGGCTCCATGAGTTTTGAGAGGAGGACGCGGTCTGCGTGCGGATTTTTTGCATCATTCAGGAGCCTCAGCCATGCATCTTTTGCAAAGTCCGGAATGTTTTGCGCGCCGTCCCGGACGATTTTTCCGAGGAGGTTCTGCGCGGCGTCCCATCTGTTGAAGCCGTCCGTGTCGTGGGCCATCAGGAAGGCATGTTCTTCGGGCGTCAGGTCTGTGTTGAGATAGACCGGTGCGCTGAGGCCGCGCAGGATTGAGGGAACCGGCTCTTGCCCGTCTTCTGTTTCGATGTTTTCGAACGTGAATTCTGCCTGTGTTTCGCGGAGCTCCAGAACCGTGCTTGTTTGTCCCTGCGTATCCAGTGCGATTTCCTTACCGGTGCGCCGATCCAGAAGGCCGACGGCAAGGGGCATATGCAGCGGCGGTTTTTTATCGCTCTGGCCCGGCGTCGGGGGGCTGGATTGCGTGAAGGTGAGGCGATAGGTCTTCGCTTGCGGATCCCGGTGTCTTTTGACTGTCAGCGTGGGCGTTCCGGCCTGTACGTACCATTGCCAGAATTGCGAGAGATCCCGGCCGGAGGCGTCTTCCATGCATTTGAGGAAGTCCTCGCAGGTGACGGCCTGTCCGTCATGGCGGGAGAAATAGAGATCCGTCGCCTTGCGGTATGTTTGCGGGCCGAGGAGGGTGTGGATCATCCGGATGATTTCCGCCCCTTTTTCATAGATCGTCATCGTGTAGAAATTGTCGATCTCGATATAGCTGTCCGGGCGGACGGGGTGAGCCATCGGTCCGGCGTCTTCCGGGAACTGGATGCGGCGCAGGAGCGCGACGTCGTCGATTCTCTGGACGTCGCGGGATCGCAGATCTCCGCCAAAGCTCTGGTGGCGGAAGACGGTCAGCCCTTCTTTCAGGGAGAGCTGGAACCAGTCGCGGCAGGTGACGCGGTTCCCGGACCAGTTGTGGAAATATTCGTGGCCGATGGTCGTATCCACGCGCTCGACGTCGAGGTCGCTTGAGAGCTCCGGGTCGGCCAGAACGGCGGCGGTGTTGAAGACGTTCAGCGATTTGTTCTCCATCGCGGCCATGTTGAAATCGGGGATGGCGACGATGTTGTACTGGTCGAGGTCGTATTCGAGGCCGTAGACTTTTTCGTCCCATTCCATCGCTTTTTTCAGGGCGTCCATGGCCTGACGGGTGAAGGGGAGGTCTGCGTCCCTGACGAAGATCCGCAGGTCGATCGTCCGACCGCTTGGGGTTGTGTGCGTGTCGATCAGGGGAACGAGGTCGCCGCAGACGACCGCGAAGAGGTAACACGGCTTCAGGGACGGATCTTCCCAGACGGCGTAGTGGCGTCCGTCGGTTTCCGCCGGGCCGCAATCGACCATATTGCCGTTGGAGAGCAGAACCGGATATTCGCACGCGGCCTCTATGCGGACCTTGTAGCGGGACATGACGTCCGGGCGGTCCGGGAACAGTGTGATCCTGCGAAAGCCTTCGGCTTCGCATTGTGTGCACCATGTGCCGCCGGAGCGGTACAGGCCGCTCAACTCCGTATTTTTGTCGGGATAGATTCTCGTCACCGCGGAAAATGTGAGTTCATCCGGCAGGTTTTCTTTTGTGATGGTGACGCCTTTGGGCTTTTTTGTGTAGTCCCGCCCCTCTGTGAGCGGGGCGCCGTCGATCGCGGTCGCCTCAATGTCGAGCTTGATTCCGTCGAGCCATATTGTCGCCTGCGGATTTTCCGGATTGCGGCGCAGCTTCAGCGAGGAGGTGACGCGCGTATAGTCCTCAAAAATGTTGAAATCAAGCTCGACCGTCTCGATCAGCCAGGCGGGCGGGCGGTAGTCCTTGAGGTATACGGGGGCGTGCTCGGGAGCGGTCTGTTCTGTATTTTGATTCGCAGCTGTGTATGTCATGGCTCATGTCTTGGCATGGTCGTCCGGGGAGTGCAAGACCAAATTCTCGCGCGCGACGATTGTATCCCGTCCCGCAAAGCCGAGGCGGATAATGATGTCCCGGCTGTGATGGCCGATGATTTGTACGGCGTCTTTCGACCCGTAATTGCTGAGTCCGACGGCAAGGTCCAGTCCCGTTTTTTTGCTGACGATCCGGACGGCATCGCCCCTTTCAAAATCGCCCTCGCAGGCGACAACGCCAACGGGCAGAAGGCTTCGCCCGTCGTGGAGGGCGTTTTCCGCGCCCTCATCGATGACAAGTGTTCCGGCGGGGTTGACGTGAGAGAGAATCCAGCGTTTTCGGGCGTTCTCCCGCGAATCCTGCGCGGCGATGACGGTCGATTTTCCCATCTTTGTGATCGGGTAGTCCTGTTTCCCGGAGGCGATAATGACGTGTGCGCCGGTACGGCTCGCGGCGCGGGCGGAGTACATTTTACTTTTCATGCCGCCGGTCGAGGTTCCGGGAAGCGGGTCTCCGGCTTCTTCGAGGTGGTGGCGTTCTATTTTCGGCAGAAACGGATAATGAACGGCGTTCGGGTCCAGATTCGGGTCGGCGGAATACAGGCCGTCCGCGGTTGAGAGCAGGAGGAGGCAATCGGCTTCGATCATCTGCGAGACGCGGGCGGCGAGGGCGTCGTTGTCGCCGAACCGGATATGTTCGGTCGAGATCGTGTCGTTTTCGTTGATGATCGGGACGATCTTGCGTTCCATCAGGGCCGAGAGCGTGCCGCGAGCGTTCAGATGATTCCGGCGGTCTTCCGTTTCCGCTGTCGTCAGGAGAATTTGCGCGGCGGTGATTCCGTGCGCTGAAAAGGCGGTGTGGTAGGCGCTGAAAAGGACGAACTGGCCGACTGCGGCAGCGGACTGGCGCAGGTCCAGTTTGATTTCTGTTGAGGGGATTGTCGGTTTGATGCCCAGAGCCTCGCGTCCCAGTGCGATTGCGCCGGAGGAAATCAGGAGGATTTCTTTGTTCGTATCCAGCAACGCATTGATATCGCAGACCAGCTTTTCCAGCCAGTCCGTCCGTACGCCGCCGGTCGCCGGATCGACGATGAGATTCGATCCGATCTTGACCGCGATCCGTTCAGATTGTTCGAGTATATCCGCCGGTTTCATTCATAATCCAGGAGGTAATCCTGACCGTTATTTTTATCGTTTTCACCCTCTGAGCTTCCGGATCTAGAGTGCCTGACAATTCTGGCGAGTTCAAATGATAAATTCTCGATCCCCTGATTCCCGACAGACGAGATCATGTAAGCCTTTATTCCCGTTTTCTCTTCGAATTCATCTTTTTGATGGGCGCTGAGATCCGGGCCGAGGGCGTCGGTTTTCGTCAGGGCGACGATCTCCGTTTTCTTCGAAAGGCCGCCGCCATAGGCTTCAAGTTCGGTGCGGATCGTTTTGTAGGCCGCGGCCGGATCGTCCTGTGTGATGTCGATCAGGTGCAACAGAGCGGATGTGCGCTCGACATGGCCGAGAAACCGGTCGCCGAGTCCGTGGCCTTCGTGGGCCCCTTCGATCAGTCCCGGAATATCGGCGATGATAAATTCCGTGTTGCCGGCCCGGACGACGCCGAGATTCGGGTGGAGCGTTGTAAACGGATAATCCGCGATTTTCGGGCGGGCGCGTGAGGTTGCAGACAGGAATGTGGATTTTCCTGCGTTCGGCAGGCCGACAAGGCCGATATCGGCGATGAGCTTGAGGCGCAGCCATACGGCGCAGTCCTGTCCCGGCCATCCGGGCGTATTTTTGCGCGGGGCCTGATTTGTCGCGCTTTTATAGTGCGTATTTCCGAATCCGCCGTCTCCGCCTTTTAGGAAGACGATTCGTTCTCCGGGCTCAAGGAGGTCGAGGAGGACGGTTTCCTTGTCTTCGTCCATGACCTGTGTGCCGACGGGGACTTTGATGACGCAATCGTCTCCGCCTGCGCCGGTTTTATTGCGGCCTGCGCCGTTTTGTCCCGGGCGGGCGCGGAAATGCTGTTGATAGCGAAAATCAATGAGCGTGTTCAGTGTGTCGACGACTTCGAATATGACGTCGCCGCCCTTGCCCCCGTTTCCGCCGTCCGGGCCGCCGTATTCGATATATTTCTCGCGCCGGAAGCTCACGCATCCCGGGCCGCCGTGGCCGCTTTGGAGATATATTTTCGCTTGATCGAGAAATTTCATGTGTTGTGCATCTCTTGTAATTTCACGCTATCCCGGCGATCGCGGTGATCCAAAAAAATAGATGAATCGCGAAGACGCAAAAACGCGAAGGGATTTGTGGGAACTTCGCGCTTTCGCGCTTCGAAAACAGTTTATCTACCCTCTGGAACTTTTTGGTTAATATTCCGGATTTCGGTTTTCGCCGGGATGACGTCGAGAAAAAAGGTTTTCTGTAGGTCAAAATCTGTTCCCCTGCCTGTTCTTACGAAGTTCCGCTCGCCCGGCCGAGGCGATTCAGATAGGGACCGATGGAGATGATGACCTGATCGAGGACATGGCTTTGCGCCTTGGCGAATTTTCGCGCGGCGTTGTATTTGTCGGCCAGAAGGTCGGGGTTCCCGAGCAGTTCATAAAGAACGGCGTACAGGCCGTCCGCGTCCGGGATTTCCTCGGCAACGTGATGTTCGTTCATCAGATCGTAGATTTCCTGAAGGTTCTGGATGTTCGGGCCGTGCAGGACGTAACAGTCAAGGAGTGCGGCCTCCAGCGGATTATGACCGCCGCCGCCGTCCAGGCTGAGCGAACGGCCGATGCAGGCGATCTTGACGAGACGGTAAAACAGGCCGAGTTCGCCGAGCGTATCGGCGATATAGATATCCGTTTCGGCGTCGGGAAGGATGAACGGGGCGTCATTCGCACCCGTGTCCGTATTCACGTCCGGTTTGCGGCGGCGCGTTTTCAAAGGAGATTGGCGGATCAGGGTTTTATAAATCTCCGGGCCGCGTTCCGGATGGCGGGGGACGATCACGGTCAGAAGATCCGGAAAGTCGCGTTTCAGGCGTTCGTGAACGTCTGTTGCGATTTCCTCTTCTCCCGCATGGGTGCTCGCGTACAGCCAGCACGGGCGATCCCGGACGACGGCCACCATTTTATCGAGATCGGCTTTCCGGCAGGGCAGAGGATCGGCGCTGAATTTCAGGTTGCCGACACACTGGACGTTCCGCGCGCCGCGCGCGGCAAGGTTGCGCGCATCCGCCTCCGTCTGGGCGAGAATGAGATCGAAGGCGCCGAGCATTTTCCGGATCAAGAACGGGGCCAGCCGCCATTTCCGGATGGAACGGGGCGACATGCGCCCGTTCAGAAGAATGGCGGGAATGTGCCGGGTGTGGAGCGCGTCCAGAAGGTTCGGCCAAAGCTCGGACTCCGTCCAGAACGCCAGATCCGGCGACCAGTGCGCGAGGAATGTCTCGACCCAGTCCGGATGATCGAGCGGAATGAATTGATGAATGACCCGCTCCGGGTCCGGAATGCGGGTTTTCAGATATCCGGCCGAGGTCAGGGTTCCGGTTGTCATCAGGATCTTCAGATCCGGATAATTCTCGACGAGGTAGCGGACGAGGATCATGGCCGACTGCGCTTCCCCGACGCTCGCGCCGTGGATCCAGATAAGCGGGCCGTCCGGACGCCGGCGCGAAGGCGTTCCCATGCGCTCTTTCAGGCGGTCCGGATCTTCCTTTCCGGCGGCGCGCCGGCGCTCGAGGAGGATTTCGAGCAGCGGGGTACAGGCCCGGAGCAATATTCTATAGATTTTCAGCGTCATGACCCCGGATGCTAACGTATTATTAGGAGTTTGGCGATACGCTTATAGCAATTCTCATTTATTGAATGCAAAGAGGCCTCCTTCATGAAGACCGTTTACACGAAGAACATCAAGCGCCGGAAGAATGACAAATCGTTATCCGGGCCGCTATCCGGGGCGAAGGCGCAGGCGATGCATGCCTATCGCGAGACGCGGGCGCGGATCGATCCCGAATTGCTTTCACGGGCGCAGGAACTGGCCGAGCGGGCGTTTTTGACGCCGGACGGGTATAATCCTGATAATACTCACAACAAGGCCGTTCAGGGAAAAGAGCCGGTCAGCCGCCGGAAAAATCTGGAGACGGTGCTGCATCTGTTCGAAAAACGGACGCATTCACCGGAATTTTACCGGGACGTCGCCAGGCTCGTCGCGCAGGTCCAATCCAATCCGCCCTCCCGCCCGCTTGGGGACGTGTAAAATATCTCAGTCAGGGGCAGGCCCTGGGAAAGAAGTCTATCCAGCGGATTACTCATTAACACATATCTCGCTTTTCCTGTCGTAGGAGCAGTTGTTGCTACATGTGTACTTGGGTTCCCCATTCTCGTATTTCAGAGAAGTTTTAATCGGGGCTGTACAGCTGTCTCTGTTTGTGCGTTCGCTGACAGCCTTGTAGACGTCTTTATTCCTTTCTCTTGTTTCTTCTTCCGCAGTTTTCACGGTATCCCGGGCTATTCCCTGGCGTTCTTCATCTTTTACGCATTCCAGGCCGCCGGTCCGCAGATCGCTTTCGGCATTTGCAAGTTCGTCGAGGGAATAATATTGTTCCTCCGGCCGGGTTCCCGGATTCCAGCATTTTGAGGCATGCCAGACCTGAGACATCATGGAACAGTTATAGCCGCCTTCCTTCGATATGTCCGAATCTCCCTTATACCCGGGGACAAGAGACTTTCCGCCCATCATGGGTTCGTCTCCGACAGTTTGCACCAGATAGTTTCTGATCCCTTTCCCAACAGTGTCCGTAAGAGCGGCTTCTAAAGTCTCGGGCGATGTTTGTCCTGCAAGCCACTCTTCTGCTTCTTCCAGCGTGATTCCGTTTGCTTCTACGAGTTCTTCCGGTGTGGGTAGAATTCCGTCTTCGCTTGTCCACTCTGGGTTGTCGGAGAAAATCTTTGCAGCGTCAGCGGCGACGTCCATACTCTGGTCGAGGCAGGTCAAGGCCATTGTCGAGTCCGGTCTCGGGATCATGTCAATCGCAAGATAGGCTCGGGATTCTTCCAGATAAGCCTTTTTTTTCTGGGCTTCCTGTACCCTGCAATCGCAGGCGCTCGTGGCGATATCGCCGCCGGCGTCGTCACAGGCCGCGAGAGCCGGTCCAGAAAGAAAAAGACAAAAGAAGCATGCCGACAGAAAAAAAGCGCTTCCGGAAAGCATAATATTTCGGAAGGCTCGACCTGCGGTTCTGAAATGATCCATATTCCCCTCATTTGATAACATCATTTAACTTTACTCTTTTTCAGGGTGTAAAAGCAAATACGTACGCGGCATCCAATGCCGGGCAGGCGCCGGTATTATTCGCATTTTCCTTCTCCGTTCTCGTCAAGGACAAAAGCGCAGCCCATATTTAAGCAGACTCCGGCAGCATATTCCGTTCGGTCAATGTCGACGACTCGTCCGCCGTCCAGAACGGGATCGTCCCTGACACCGGTGCTTCCCATCTGCACGATTTTTGAATTTTCGCAATCTCCCCATTTAACGTTTCCGGCCAGAAGCTGGAGCCGGTCCATATCGTGATAGGCAAAACGGTTGCCGTCGGCGTCCTGATTGTTTATTTGCGCAAGCATGTCTTCCGTTACGCCGGTCCCGTTTTTGCAGCCCGCCGTTGTCGGGCGGTTGCGGGGATCTGCGCTTGCCAGATCTTCAAAGCTGTATGAAGTCGGGTCGGAATCTGTGCCCGGCGCCCAGAAAGCAGACGAGGGATTGCGGCATTTTGTGGCTTGCCAGACCAGGCTCATCAGAGAGTTGTTGTATCCTTCGGGCCGGATTTTTGCTTCGATTTTCGGATCAAGAACGCCGCCGGGCAGAAGTTCCCCCCCCATGAGTGCCGGCAGGTAATTGTTTTTTATATATTTTCTGAGCGTTTTTAACGTGTGCTCCTGAATAGCCGCATCAAGAGGTTCGACTCCCAGAGAGGAGCTTGTGTTTGCGCTATCGTCCCCGGATTCTGTGCTGACATCGTAATTTATGCTGTTATATTCCGGATTTTCAATAAAAATCAGACCGATGGTGTTGGCGATGTTTGCAAGAGACTGATCATATCTCATGATTTCGAACACGCTGTCCGGCGGCGGCACCATCGTTTGCAGATTGGTGGCATCCTGTGCGCGGTTTACATGCGCACGGGTCTTGATTGCGCTCATGACATTCGGGTCGCATGTCGGCGGCGCCGATGTTGTTTCCGCGTAAGAGGGAAAAGGAAAAGAAGACAGAGCGGCCAAAACCGAAAGAACGAGGACGTAAACGCACATGACGCAGCGCGGTTTGCACGGAGACCTCCGTTCCGTCAAATATTCAGACTGGGTTCTTGTGTTTTTCACGACCTGATTCGCCTTCCGCCCGTCCGAACGGGTGTCTATCCTTAACTTAACCAGTTTATCAGGAAAAATCCGGAGATGCCAAATTTTAGAAATACGGATTCACCACCCGTCAAAATTTTGTTACCCCTGTGAAAACGCATGACTGTCCGGGAAAAGGTTAATATCCCCAAAACCCGCAACCCCTAGGTCTCGCCAAATGAAAACCTCCCGGTTTTCAAGGCTCGACCCCCGCTTTTTGCGGGGGTAAACTACGGTTCCGGGATTGCGCGTTAACTTTTTTCCGGACCGTCGTGCGTGAAAACGGGGATGACAAGTTGGTTTTGGCTTTTTGACGGGTGGTGAGAAATACGGACGATTGCCCTGAATTTCCTCAGGCGTCGTCGAGATCAATGTCGAGGATCGCCATCGTGAAGGTGTAGGATGTATCGTCGTCTTCGTCGTCTTTGTAGATGATTCCGATAAACTCTCCGGCAAGAAGGACTTCAACCGAATCTTCCGTTTGCTTGCGCATGCGCAGGCTGATTTGCCGGTTTCCAAATTTTTTCTGGAGATAGGATTCAATTTTGCGTGTTTCGTCCTGTGTCATAAAAACTCTCTTTCTGCCTGTAGGTGTCAGGACCTAATAAATAATAGACTTCTTTCCTAACTGGCTGTTTTGGCACCAAATCGGCATGAAAACGCCTTCTCACATGCTTATGTATCTCATATACACTGCGCTGTTCGTCGATGTTTTCATACCACCTTGCCACAAAATATCTCATCAGTTACGAAAGAAGTCTATTATTTATAGGTCCTGATCCTAAGTCTCATATTTAAGGCCGTGTTGCGTTGTTATGATGCTCTGGCGAGGATCATGTCCCGGAAGCGGTCGAAGAGGTAGTGGCTGTCCTGTGGCCCCGGGGAGGCTTCCGGGTGGTACTGGACGGAGAAGGCCGGGCGGTCTTTGACGCGCAGGCCTTCGTTCGATCCGTCAAACAGGCTTTTGTGGGAAATTTCCACATTTTCGGGCAGGCTTTCCGGGATGACGACAAAGCCGTGATTTTGTGACGTGATCTCGACTTTCCCCGTTTCAAGATCTTTGACCGGGTGATTCGCGCCGCGGTGGCCGAGATGCATTTTTTGTGTTTTTCCGCCCAGAGCCAGCGCAAGAAGCTGGTGGCCGAGGCAAATCCCAAACAAGGGGATGTTTTTATCCAGCAATTCCCGAATCATCGGAACGGCATATGTTCCTGTGGCCGAAGGGTCTCCCGGGCCGTTTGACAAAAACACGCCGTCGGGGTTTTTGGCGAGGATTTCTTCTGCGCTTGTGTTCCCGGGGACGACAGTTACGTGTGCGCCGCTATTGGTCAGACAGCGCAAGATGTTCGTTTTTGCGCCGAAATTGACGGCGACGACATGGAAAGAGGGGGCGTTTTGCTGTGCGTAGCCTTTGCCCGGTTGCCATGTTTTTTCTGTCCATTCATAGCTCTGGCGGCAGGTGACGTCCTTGGCCAGATCCATGCCTTCTAGGCCGGGCCACGCGGCGACGTCGGCGCGCAGGCGTTCGAGGTCAAAATCGCCGTTTTCGTTGCAGGCAATCAGGCCGTTCGGGGCTCCGATATCCCTGATTCTGCGGGTGAGAGCGCGCGTGTCGACGCCGCAGATCCCCGGAAGGTTTTGCATCTCCAGCCAGCGATCGAATGCGTTTTCGCTGCGCCAGTTTGACGGGGCGGTCGGTTTCTCCCGGCAAATCAGACCGCAGGCCGCCGGATTGGTCGTTTCAAAATCTTCCGTGTTGGTCCCGACATTGCCGATATGTGGAAACGTAAAGGTGATGATCTGGGCTGCGTAGGACGGATCGGTCAGGATTTCCTGATATCCTGTCATGGATGTGTTGAAACAGATTTCCCCCATGCGCTCTGTCTGTGCACCAAAGCCTTTTCCGGGAATGACGGATCCGTCCGCCAGAACGATGACGGCGGTTGTGCCTTCGGGAAGTGCCGGGGGATTTTGTGGCATGGTGCGTTTCTCCAGAACAAGTGGCTCTGGAGACCAGTTTTCTACAGGGTTTTTCGAAAAATGTGAAGAAAAATAACCGGTCCGGAAAATCTTATTAACATCTGGTCAACTTTTCTGTGAGAGGCTATTCTTCAGAATGAGCAAAAAGAAGGTGGGGAGGACCTATGGAAGCCTATATCTTCAAGGCCGAAAAAACGGCGATGCAATCCGGGCGCGGCGCTCAGACCGGGCGGTGCTGGTGTCTTGAACTCCGCTATTGCGTCGGGGCCCCGAGCGAGCCGCTGATGGGCTGGACGTCCGGGAAAGATACGAACAATCAGGTTCGCCTCCGTTTTTCGACACAAAAAGAGGCGCAAGCGTTTGCAAACGCCAGGGGATGGCGGTATAAGGTGCTCCCGCCGCAGGAACGGAAAATCATTCCGCGGAATTACGCCGATAATTTTCGGTACCAGTCTCCGGAGCTTGCAGAGAAAGAGAAAAAGACGGAAAAAAAACGCAAACGGCCCCGTAGCTCAACTGGATAGAGCGCTCGCCTTCTAAGCGAATGGTTGCAGGTTCGAGCCCTGCCGGGGTCGCCATTGTCTTTTGGTCTTGTTTTTTTTAGCTCGGAGTAAGCCCCCAGTCTGTCGGGTCATAGTGGACTTCTGCGAGAGGGGAATCGGCACCCCAATCGAATGAATCGCTGTCGCCGGAGAGTGGCTGGCGCGGCGGCGGCTCGGGATCGTCGTTATTATCAGCACGGCGGGTGTCTAATCGGATCGTGTCCCTGATGAAGCTCCTGATGTAAGCCGTGACCGAACCTCTTGCGCCTACATGTTCAAGAATATTATCGTGTGTGATTGTGTCTTCTACAGGCGGCGCGAGTCTTGCGTGTCCGCCGGCGCCCTGGACGTCATCCACAAATTTTTGCATGTCTCCTTCATTTCCGGCTGTTCGATCACTGGAAGAGATCAGCAAAATTGGAGGGTCGTCTTCACTGATGTGTGTTCTCGGGGACAGGTTTTCCCAGGCTTCAGGGTCTCTACCGTGCGCGTTTATAAGCATTTGATGACGGATCCAATTTCCAGAACTTTGAGCGTCTGCGATTTCTTGGGGGATATCCAGGGCGTCGCTGTCGAGTCCGATAATCCCGCTAATTTTTCCTGTAAATCCTGCTTTAGCAAGATAGTTCGGATCCATTCCGGCCAGAAGCGATATATGTGCGCCAGCGGAGTGCCCCATAAAATAAACTGAAGAAGGGGCGTCCCCGAATTCCTCTGTAAACCGGGCGCAAAAATGTGCGGTTGCGTCAGCGACGTCTTGTGCGGCGTCTTCCGGGGTGGTCGTATCAGAAACAAGGCGGTAGTTTGTGACGACGACGTTAGATCCGGAATCACGGAGTTGCATTGCGGCCTGTGTGACGTCATCGTTGCTTTTGTCTCCGGTCGTCCATCCTCCGCCGTGAACGAGAACGACTGTCGGGGCACTTTCCGGGGCCTCAGCGGCGTAATAGACATCGTATGTCTGAAGCGGGTCATCGCCGAATCTGATGTCTGTTTCGTCAGGCGTCGGTTCGGGAGGGTCTTGTTGACGGAATGCCCTCCGAAGCCCCGGTTCCGCCAGGCCGTCGAAATGCAGAGTTCCGTCATCCTCCGGCAACCTGAATGATGTGTTGTCTTCTTTCCACATTTTGCTGTGCCTCCCCAAAATTGTTTTAGGCGTATACAAAAATACTAGAAATCATACACAAACACGAGGGGTTATGCAAATATAATGAGCGTTTCATTAAGTGCAGGGGCTCTGCATGAATTACGAAAAATGTTTTCGGTCAAAAAAAGTCCGGAGACTGACGTCTCCGGACAAAACGGCGGTAATAGAGGGTGTGTAATTATGTTTGTATACCAATTCCGAACCTTTTGCAATAGAAAAACGAAAAAATTTTTTGAAATTTTATATCCTAAGGATAGAATGTGTTTTTCTTTTGTTGTGTCTTGGCTCTTTTATTTTTCTCTTTGTGTAAATATGGTGTTGTATTTTTGTTTATTAAATTTTATTGATCGTTTTCTGTGTACAATTAATGTAATTGATTGTATTTAATTCTTGAGAGGACAACTGGAAGTTATGTTTCTGGGTTCAGAAAAAATTTTTTGTATTGTCTGTTCGATTTTATTAATGAAATATTTTAAAAAATATTTTTATTTTTTCGATATAAAGTTTCAAGAATTTGGACTTGAAAGCTGCCGGTCCCTGTCGTCAAATGGCATGACTTTTTTGCAGAAAGGTATGCGATGCGCATTGAAGAGGATATCAAGCTTGATTTCAAGGACGTTTTGATCCGTCCGAAACGTTCGACACTGTCAAGCCGCCGGGAGGTGGATATTTTCAGGCAGTTTACTTTTAAATGGTCCGGGCTGGTTTATGACGGCGTACCGGTTATTGCGGCAAATATGGACGGGGTCGGCACGATGGCGATGGCCCGGGCCTTTTCTGCGCATGGAAACGGCCTTAGCGTTGCTCTGCACAAGCATTATCCTCTTGAGGCGCTCCTTGATTTTTACGGGAAAGACGAATCCTCTTCGGGAGCCTGGTACAGTATCGGTGTGAGTGACGCAGACCGGGAAAAGCTGGAGGCCTTTGTTGAGAAGGGCGGTAAGATTGACAAACTCTGCATCGATGTTGCAAACGGATATAGCGAGCCGTTTGTCGGCTTTGTCCGGAAAATCCGGGACCGCTTTCCGGAGGTGACAATTATGGCCGGCAATGTTGTGACCGGGGAAATGACGGAAGAACTGGTCTTAAGCGGCGCCGACGTGGTCAAGGTCGGAATTGGACCGGGAAGTGTTTGCACCACACGAAAAATGACGGGGGTCGGTTACCCGCAGCTTTCGGCGATTATTGAGTGCGCGGACGCGGCGCATGGGCTCGGCGGGCTCGTTTGTTCTGACGGCGGATGTACGGTACCGGGCGATCTCGCCAAAGCCTTCGGCGCCGGCGCGGATTTTGTGATGTTGGGCGGTATGCTGGCCGGGCACGATCAGGGGGAAAGCGATATCGTTGAACGAGAGGGCAAGAAATATCTGCGCTTTTACGGCATGAGCAGTTCGACGGCAATGGAGAAACATGCGGGCGGCGTTGCCGAGTATCGCGCCAGTGAAGGCAAGACCGTTGAAATTCCTTACCGGGGCGATGTTTCTCTTGCGTTGCAGGATATTCTCGGCGGTGTACGTTCGGCCTGTACCTATGTCGGCGCGCGCCGCCTGAAAGAATTATCCAAGCGGACGACGTTCGTGCGGGTTACGCAGCAGATCAACAATGTTTTTTCGGGTCACGAGACCTGATGATTTTTCCGATTTTCCATTTCTCCCGTCATCCTGCCCTTGCCAGATGCGAGACCTCGCGATATGTTAGGTGCCTGATTAGTGGAGGTGCCTATGGACGAGATTGAAACAAGATTGCGCGAGACAACCCAGGAATGTCTGGAGCGTTATCAGGCTTGGCGCACAGACGAAAATGCCGGTACGGCGCGCGAGTCCTTGCAGGAAGCTGTTCATGAGCTTCGGAAAGTTGCCTCCCGCCTTGAAATCGAAATTGCGATCAGCGAGCGCAATGAAATGGCGCAAAAGCCGATACCGATCCCGACGCACCGTGCCTCGCGCCGGCGCGGCGCTTCGGATAACGGGGACCCCGAGAGTGCCGATTATGAGGACCTTCCGCAGGATAACGGCGGCCCTTCAGGCAACGCGATGTCTTCCGGCTCTGGCGTCCCGTCCCAGGGCGTCGTCAGGGAAACGCGTCGCCGCAGAGGGGCGCGCCGGCCGAACACGAACAGGGAATCCTGATTTATAGATCCTGACCCTAAAACCGGTCTTTTCGCGTGCGCAAGGCCGCGAAGGATTCCGTATCCCGTGTCTGCAGGAACGGGTTTGTGTCCATCTCCTCTTGTAACGTGGACGGAATTGTCGGTATGCCCGAATTGCGCTTCCTCTTTATGTCTTTGAACCGTTTTTCTATGGCCGGATTACCCGGCGCAATAGATTTGCAGAATGCGGCGTTCTGAAGCGTATATTCATGGCCGCAGTAAAGTTTTGTATTATGGGGCAATGTTTTGAGTTTTTCCAGAGAGTCCCGCATCTGTCCGGCGGTGCCTTCGAACAGGCGTCCGCACCCCATGCAAAACAATGTATCTCCTGAGAAAAGAGCGTTTGCGGCGGGGATGTGATAGCAAAGATGTCCTTTGGTGTGCCCGGGTGTCTCCAGAATATTTATTTTTGTTGTGCTGCCAAGTATCAGGGGCGATGTTTCTTTAAGGGGCAGGTCTGTTGGGAACGGTATCTTCTTTACTTCGGCGGCAGGGGCTGCGATCTGCGCGCCGTAGCGTTGTTTCAGTTCAGGCGCGCCGGCGACATGGTCGCCGTGGTGGTGGGTGAGAAGGATGAGGTTCGGGACAATATTTGCCTTTTCCAACGCATCGACAACCGGGTTTGCATCGCCCGGATCGATCACGGCGGAATGTCCATCCGGCGTTTCCAGAATGTAAGTGTAATTATCCGCAAGCACGGGGACGGTCAGGATATTCATGGTTAATAGACCTCATTTCCTGTAAGTATGGACCTTAAAAGGCTGTTTTGGCAGCAAATCGGCATGAAAACGCCTTCTTCCATGCCCGTGTATTTTTTATACATTGCGCTGTTCGCCGTTGTTTTCATGTCACCTTGTCACAAAATTTCTCAGTTAGGAAAGAGGTCTAATGTCTCCAGCCTATCAGGTAAATCATTTCAAAACTTGCGATTATACGGTCGTTTTCCGGTGATTGCGGGTCCGGGAAGCGTTTTTTGTATAAATTTTCGGCCAGGGGCCAGAATGATTTTCCGGGATAACGTTTGTCTCTGTCCGTAAGAATATTGGTCTCTCCCATGCTTCGCAGATCGTGCACGAGGCCGGACAGGCTTTCGTGGCTCATTTTGACCGTCTCGGAATCGACGACGGGTAGGCCGAAACCTGCACGCTGGAGGAGATTGCTCATTTGCTGTTTATCTGCAAAAGGATGTATACGCGGGCTCATTCCGTTTCTTAAATGCATTTCCGTTTCTGCGAGCACGTCTCTGAGTTCATGAAGCGTTTCGCCGCCGAATAAAACGCCAAGAAAAACCCCTTCCGGTTTCAGGCTTCTGAGGATCTGGATCAAAGCGCCCGGCAAATCATCAATATTGTGAAGGGTTAGAAGAGACAGGACCAGATCCAGCGTTTTGTCTCCGAGAGGAAAGAGTTCTTCCTTTCCTGCGAGGACCGGAAAATTTGTACGTTCCGGGCAGAGATTCATTTCTATGAGGTCTTCGATTTTTTTATTCGCCTTGAAAGCGGGAGCCGGATATCCGGTTAAAAGCGCTCTCGGGAACGTTCGATGAATGTCGGCAAGGCGTTCCGCAAAATTCTTTGCGGCAAGTCTGTGGAGGGGGGAGAGGGGCGTATCGTCGTACAATGATGAGCGTTTACCGGCGTGCCGTAGACGCTGCAAGCGAATGTCAAAGAGACTTCCGGTGGCGGGCGCGGGCTCTGTCATGGCGTCCTGCCTTCTATCTGTTCAATGCGGAGCGGAATTTATTCGTTTCTCGGTGCGTCGGGATGAGGGTAGTTGTCTTCACGGTAATCGTCAAACCTCTCTCCCTGGAATTCATCGCTATCCGTATTTTCCCAACCGTCGTTTTCGTTCCCTGAGGATTCCGAATTCCAGGAGTCCCGGGAATCTCTTTCGGCGGAATCTGTCGTTTTACTTTCCTGCTTTATATGATCTCGGCCATTTTCCGGTCCGGACGGTTGTGAAGGAGGCAGAACGACGGGCGTCCCGGGCATGATGCCTCCCCCGGAGTCTCCGCCCATCGGCGAGGACGGAATTCCCGGGACGAAGAGCGGCGCAGAGTAAGTCGGTGCTTCTTTTGCGTAATCGGCTTCGCGTGTTTCGTTGAATTGTGTGCCGATTGCCAGGTCTGTGTCATGACACATCACCTGCATGGTTCGGCAACACATTTTGTGATGATTGTCGTCTACGTCCCAATAGCGGAATTTCCAGAGCTTGTGGATAGGGGCCAGGGCATTCCAGCCGGAAAATTTTCCTTCCTTGAAATCTCCACCGCCTACGGCGCCTCCCCACCGGGGGGCGACGGCGAAAGGAAAAATCTTTTGCGGAGTCATACCGAGATGGTTGAAATAACTTTCTCCGAGTTTGGCGACGCGGTCCGGTGTCACGTCGAATTTATCGGCGATATACTTTTTTGCCTGTTCCGTGTCGGTGATATTTTTGGGCAAATGGAGACTAGGGGCCCGGATGATGCGACCGCTGCCTTTGTGGCGCTGAGGAACGGGGAGGAACTCCTGGATGAATCCGGCCAGAACTTCGTTCGATTTGTTGCGCGCCAGAGGCAGGATAACCGCAGTGTTAATCGTATGATCGTCATGAATGACGAATTCGACGTCTTTTGCGGCAAGCCCGGCGACCGAGGAACGGATATAGCCCTCGTCTACGAAGCTGGAGCGAATGGTTCGCAGATGTCCTGCATATCCCCGTATTTCTTTGAAACGCTCGTCTTTTTCCGGGATATCGCGCAAAAGGGCGTCAAGATCGGTGATGTCTTCATCCGGGAATTCGTCAAGCTCCAGAGGCGATTCAAGCCAGCTTTCTGCAGATTGTCCGAGGGTTTCGAAAAGGGAGAGAATTTGTACTTCAAGCCGGGAGCTTGGAATATAGCCGACATAGATCGCGTTCAGGACGTGTTGGGCGTCATATTCCCGAATGGTGTCCTGCACCGAAAATCCTTCGGTTTCTTCAAGGCGTTTTCTGGGGACCGGTGGAGCGGTCGGTTCTTCGACGTTCAGGTACCATGTTTCAATGCGCTCATCCAGATAATCCGGAGCCGGGTAGAAGCAAGGGCCTTTTTCAAGTTCCTGCGCGATTCCCGGTTTCATGCCCAGGTAATCCCGCGCGAGCATGACGGCGCCCTTGTATCCGTTTTCAACGGCCTCGCGCGCTTCATCCATGTTGACGGCGAAAGCCTCATACATATGGCCGGACCATTTTTTTCCATCGAGACTTTTGCCTTTGCGCGGGACGGCATTGACTAACGGGCGCGCGACGGATTCCCGAAGGTAAAGTTTGATCCGGCCGTTTTCGCCCAGACGGTACGGCAGGAGGTCGGAGAGCCGGACATCGCGGCTGACAATCTCTGTGATGCGTCCTGTTTTCTCATCCCGCATAGCTTCGATATGCAGGGAGCCGCCGGTTTTGTTTGACGGACGGCGTTCGCTGATGAGAAGGCTTTTGCGTTCGCCGATCTTTTGCGCCAGAAAAATGTAGCTTGTCGGCGGGTGGCCGAGCGGCGTTCCATCCTCTTTGAACAGGCGGAAATGACCTTCCGAGCGTTCACGGATGAATTTTTCGTTCCATTGAGGCGCGCTATACAGAACGCGTGCGCCCATTGCGCGCATTTGTTTGCGGTATTCCCGGACCGTAAAGAAGGTATATTCTTTCGGGAGTTCCGTTTCCCAATGCTGGCGGTCGTCTTTGCGCATGATAAATTCATACGCCCATTTGTAAGGAACGCGGAACAGCCGCGTATCCGGGATGCGCGGCGGAAGTTCTTCGAGGAAAAATCCGCCGCATCCGATCCCTTCTCTCGGGCGGGCATGTTCCGAATACCAGATCAGCAGATCCGCTTCGGACAACTCGGGAAGGGTGTCTCCCATGCTTTCGGCATCGGGCATTTCAATAAGAACAAATTCTTCCGGTGGCGGGCGGGCATAGTCCCGGATGAAGAGCATACCGCCGTCCTTGAGCATCGCGAATTCGTTCTTCAGCGTGTCGACGACCGGTTGTTCGTTGTAATAGGAGTTTGAGTAGATTTCATAAAGAATATAAGAATTGACGATCGCATCCATTGAGCCTTCGGGGAACGGGTGGTTCGTGGCATCTCCCTGAACGAATTCGAGGTTGGGCGCCTGCCATTTTTTTACGGAGCTTTTGATCGCTCTCTTATCCTTATCGACGCCGAATATCCGGTAATCCGGGTATAAGACGGCCATGGTGTAGGCGAGTGCGCCGTCATCACTTCCCATATCGGCAATTTTTGCGCCGGTCGGCAGAAGCAAATGTGCGAGGGTGAACCATGCCTTGCGGATTGTTGCGGCCGGGACGTCTTCCAGCATTTCGCACCGCTTTTCCAGTGCGGGCGGCAGATCGATGTCTTTGGCTTTAAGCGGGGAAGGCGCCGTACCGTCCGTGTGCTCGCTCGCCTGAGTAAGGGTTTCTTTCAGGTGATTACGGTGTTCGGACAGCCTATCCTCTTGTGTTATCATTTCAACCCGATTACGGGACTTCGCATTTATTTTGTATTTTTTGCCGGACTATCCGGCTCTTGCGTCTGTCCCGATTCTTCCTCTAAATACACACAGGATCAACATACTAACGGGTATCGGATGCTAATTGCAACTCCAAACGATAATAATCTTTCACAGACAGACTCTCCCTCGTCAAGAGCGCGGCGACGCAGGTCTGCCTTGCGTAAATTACAATGGCGCAATCTCCGGCGTCGGGTTTTCGGCCATGTCTGTTTTGCCGGACAGACATTTTTGAACGAAATTCTGCCGCCGGTATGCCCTGTAACTCTGGAGCCGGTCGAGCGGCAGGGAATGCTGGCGTCTCGGGCTTTTCAGGCTCTGGATCTTATCGCGCCCCCTTGTTGCCGGGTTTGCGGGCGTCCGTTCGCTTCGCAAACCCTTTTTGACAGCGAGGAGATCGGCGAGGATTTGTTATGTGCGGAATGCCTGAACCATCCGCCGCCGTTCGACAAGGCGCGCGCGGCTCTGGTTTACAATGACGGCAGCCGGCGCCTGATCCTTGCCTTCAAGCACGGCGATAAGACGTTTCTGACCAAAACGCTCGTTCCTTTTATGTATCAGGCCGGGCGTCAAATTCTCGATGAGTCGGATTATCTTGTTCCTGTCCCGTTGCATTATTTCCGCCTTTTACATCGGCGTTACAATCAATCGGCGCTTCTGTCCACGGTCCTCTCGCGCCTTTGCGGAAAAGAGACGCTTTTGGATGCTCTTATCCGGTTGCGCCATACGCCGATGCAGGGACGGCGCAGCGCGGAGCAGCGCAGGAAAAACGTTCGTGCAGCGTTCGCTCTTCGGCCCGGCGCGGCAGAAAAAATCAACGGGAAGGCGGTCTGTCTGATTGACGATGTGTATACGACAGGCGCGACAGTCCGTGAATGCGCCAAAGAGCTCAAGCGTATGGGGGCGTCCCGTGTGTTTGTTCTGACCTTGTCCCGGACGTCCCGTGAGGTAGGGTAAGGATACGGTCGATGACGGTTCGGCGCAGTGGGGCAGGGACCCGGTTCAATCCGGCAAATGCCGCCCGCCGGATCATGCGTGCCGGTTTTGACGGCGTGGCGACACACCGGTTGAGACCGTCAACGCCTCGCGTCCGTATAAAAATGTCATTTTTTCTGCGTGATTCATAGCGGTCCAGAACGGATTTCGATCCGGGATCAAGTCCGAGCTGGAGACTTTCGGTCACTGTTTTCGCGAGATCGTCTGCATCGCGCAAACCGAGATTGAGTCCCTGCGCCGTAATCGGTGAGAGGACGTGCGCCGCTTCGGCCAGAATGGCCGTCCGGGCGCCGGTCAGGCGCGTGGCTGTGCGCGAAATAACGGGCCAGCCTTCCGGCGGCGTTTCAATCCGGATGTCACCGTATATCCCGTTCAGGCGCTCTTGCAGGGCGGTTTCAAGACGTTTATGCGGAAGAGAGAGGAAGGCTCTGGCGTCCTCTGTTTTCTCAACCCAGACAATGCTGCTCGTGTTATCCGGAAGCGGAACGACGGCCAGCGGTCCGCCGGGACGGTGAAATTCTGTTGAGATGCCGTTATGCGCCGATGAGTGAGAGATCAGCATTGTCATGGCTGTCTGAGCGTAATCGCGATCGCGAACGGAGATCCCGGCTTGCTGGCGGACGGCAGAGTCGCGCCCGTCCGCGGCGGCCAGAAGAGGGGCCGAAAAAACCGCCCCGCCGGCAAGTCTGATTTCGGCGTCAGGCGCTCCCTGACGGAGGTTAATCTCTTCGATCTCTTCTTCAAACAGGCATGTAACGTTTTTATTGTTTTTTAGAAATTCATAAAGGGCGCTATGAAGAACGGCGTTGGGAATGTTGAGGCCGAATTCTTCTCTTCCGGCTTCCCGTGCCCGAAATAACGTTTCAAAAGGCGGCTTGAAACCGTGCGCGCTGTCGTCGATGATGCGCATGGCTTCGATCCTTTCCGCATGCGGACGGCAAAGCGCCAGAACACCTGCTTTCTCAAGGATGTCCAGAGAGCGGCCCAGCATCGCGACGGTGCGGCCTTCGGGGCTGATCTCCCTGAGAGGGGGCGGCGGTGCTTTCTTGTCGATCAGGAGGGTTTTAACGTCGTTCTTCCCGAGAAGCGCGGCGAGGGCAAGGCCTGCCGGTCCGCCGCCGGCAATCAGAACATCCGCATCACGATCATGTCTTTTTTTGTTCATCGCCTTGCCCGCCGTTTGCATTTTCTATGTTATCTGGCATGATGAGGGAAACAAGGCAAGCAGCGGATTTTTAAAATGGCTCAAGTTGAAATTTATACGCGTCCCGGCTGCCCGTTTTGCGTCCGCGCAAAAGCGCTTTTGGACCGAAAGGGGGCTGCATACACGGAGATTGATATCACGGGAGATCCCGATCTCCGTACGCAGATGATTCGCCGTGCTGACAAACGGCGTACCGTGCCGCAGATTTTTATTCACGGCGAAGGGATCGGCGGCTGTGATGAATTGTATGCGCTTGATTCCCGCGGAGAGCTCGACGACCTTCTGACCGGAAGACACGAACGGGCCGTTTGAATAAAAAGAAAAATCAAAAAACGAATAAAAGCAAAACCATCATGATGAAAACTGCGTGTATCCAGATGAGCTCCGGGCCGGAGATTCTCGAAAATCTGCGTGTTGCTGAAGAGTTGATCCGCGAGGCGGCTCAGAGCGGGGCCGAATTCGTCCTGACACCGGAAAATACATGCCATATCCGGTCTCCAATGAGCGCAAAGCTTGAAAGCGCTCCTCTTGTTGAAGATCATCCCGCCGTCCCTTTTTTCTCCAGGCTTGCGGCGGAGTTGAATATTCACCTTCTGATCGGCTCGATCTCCGTTCGTGATCCGGATAGGGAAATGTTATGGAACCGTTCTCTCTTTTTTACGCCGGACGGTTTCCTGTCCGCGACATATAACAAAATTCATTTGTTCGATTCTGTGATTGACGGCGTTCACCGTTACATGGAAAGCGATGTTTTTCTGCCCGGGGAAGATGCCGTGAGCGTACGTACACCGGATATTCATCTCGGTATGACGATTTGTTATGACCTGCGCTTTGCGCATTTGTACAGGGCCCTCGCGAAAGCCGGAGCCTGGGTGATGTCCGCTCCGTCTGCATATACCGTCCAGACCGGCCGGGCGCACTGGGAAACCCTGATCCGGGCGCGGGCGATTGAGACGGGCAGCTATATTCTTGCTCCCGGGCAAACCGGGGAACATCAGGGTGGACGTTTGACTTACGGTCATTCGATGATTGTCGGCCCGTGGGGGAATATCCTCGCCCAGGCCGGGGAAGAAGAAGGATTCATCCTTGCGGATATAGACGCCGGCGAGTCGGAACGCGCCCGCGAATCCGTTCCGGCTCTTGCAAACGACCGGCCTTTTACGCTCCGTCAGCTTGAGGCCGAAGGGTCTTGATCATCCGTGCAACGAGCGCTTCGGCAATTTTTGTTTTCGACATTTCCGGCCAGAGCTCCTGATTCGTTTCAGTGATCAGATAAACCGTATTGGAATCGGCGCCGAAGACAGGCGTGTCGTTCGTATCCGCATTTGCGTGGACGCTGTTGGCCAAAATCCAGTCACAGCCTTTTCGGCGGCGCTTTATGTTCGCGTTTTCGACAAGATCCTGCGTTTCCAGAGAAAAACCGATGACAAGCTTCGGACGGTTTTTTGATCGGGAAATTTCGGCAAGGATGTCCGGGTTTTCTGTGAGTGTAACAGGCGCAGGCGGTTCACCCTCTGTTTTTTTGATTTTCTGATTTGCGCTATGCTCGGGCCGCCAGTCGGCAACCGCGGCGGCGCAGACGGCGATATCGCAGGGCATGGCGGCGCAGACGGCGTTTTTCATCTCGGCGGCCGTTTCGATATGCACTGTTGCGCATCCGGCTGGATCCGGAAGAGAGACCGGTCCCGTGACCAGCGTGACGGCGGCGCCTTGTGTGGCCAGGGCGGCAGCCAGAGCATGGCCTTGCTTCCCCGATGCCCGGTTGCCGATAAAACGAACGGGGTCGATCGGCTCGAATGTCGGCCCGCTTGTGACAATGGCAGAGAGGCCGCGCAAGGGGCCGGATCCAAGAAGGGCATTCAGGGCCTTGAGAAGGGTTTCCGGTTCACTCATGCGGCCCGGACCCGATTCTCCGCAAGCCATATCGCCCGTCTCCGGACCGATCATGCGTATGCCTCGGGCTTTGAGCTTTTCTATATTTTCCTGGGTTACCGGATTTTCCCACATGGCCGTGTTCATGGCCGGGGCGAAGAGAACGGGCGTATCTTTCCGGGTGGCAAGCAGGAGTGTGCTGGCAAGATCGTCTGCGATCCCGCAGGCGGTTTTTGCGATCAGATTGGCGGTTGCGGGGGCGACGATTATTGCATCCGCTTCCCGTGTCAGGCGGATATGTCCCATTTCAGTTTCGTCTTTCAAGGACCACATATCCGTATAAGCTGCCGTGCCGCTGAGTGCAGAGACGCTTAAAGGGGTGACGAATTTCTCTCCGCCTGCGGTCAGGACGACGCGGACGCAGTCGCCTTGTTTGCGCAGGTTCCGGATCAGGTCCAGTGATTTATACGCGGCAATCCCGCCGCTGACGATCAGGAGGATGTTTCTTTGCGGCATAAGGTTCGGGTCCTAGTTTTTAAAAAGCCCGTCGATGTCATCCTCAAGCTCACGGAGCCGGGCTTTCATTTTCTCTCGCTGTCCGTTTCTTGCCGTTTCGGGCAGGTCCTGATCGACGCCGATCTCTCTGGCAAGGTCTTCAAGAGCCGAAAAGCTTTCGTACAGAGCTTCCATTGCTTTTGCACCCTGTCTTTGAATCTCCATAGCCGCTTTGAACTGCGTTTGCATCTGGCGGACGATTTCGCTTTGAATGCGCTCCCGGACATACGGCGCAGGGGATTGGGTTTGCTGTTCTTTTTTCGGCGGCGTTTGTGTCGCCCGTGCGATGGCGGGCGGGGGATCCCGTTCCGGCTTTGCCGGCGTTGGCGCCGGCTCGGGCTTCGGGTCCGGTTTTGCCGGAATTATCTTTGCTGTTTGTGTCTGCGGGTTCGGTGAAATGGCGGCAAGAACGGTTTCGGTAATATCTTCTCCGGTTTTTGCGTCCAGAACAACAAAAGATGCGCCTGTCTGCAGCATGTTATTGAGATCGTCCAGCGTGACGTACGAACTGCGGTTCGTGTCGTAGAGCCGTCTGTTCGCATATTTTTTGACAATGACAGGGTCTTGTGTGTCAGCGGAGTCGATCGACATCACGCACTTTTCCTTAATCATTCTGAATCTGCATATCTTTGCAATATAGTGGTAAGTGACCGAAATGTAAATAAAAACACACTGCTTATACCCGGTTTCTTTTTCTGTCTGTTGTGTTGTTGCGCCCGTGTTGCTCTATGGCGTCTTTCGGGAAAGCATGCTAATTTCTTATCTCATATTTTGACGGCTCGAGCATAAATGGAGGGCGGATTTGGGATCTGGCAATGGTGCGATCATTCTGGAACGGCGTTTCCTTCCCGAAGGAACCTCCATTGTACGCCAGGAGGAAGACGGAACTTGCGCTTTTCTTATCCAGTCAGGGAAAGTCCGTATTTACAGCACGTCACCGGAAGGACAGGAGATTGATCTTGCTTTTCTGGGGGCCGGCGAAATTTTTGGAGAAACGGCTTTAATTTTTGACATCAAGCGCTCGGCAAGCGCCGTTGCCGAGACGGACTGTAATCTCGTTCTTATATCCCGCCAGACTTTTCGTAAAAAGTTGGAGAACAGTGATCCGACGGTGCAGGCTATTGTTGAGATGCTGACCCGACGGGTTATGGATGCCAATGCCGTTCTAACAAACAAAAAAACGGATTTTAAGGATCTAACGGAAACCGTGCGTGTCATTTATGAGAACATTCAGGCGGGTCTTTCACGTGAGAATCGCCGAACGTTTGAAAATATTGTGTTACCACGTCTTGATGATTTTATGTCGGCAGTCCGGGATTTTCAGGCGCGCTGCCCGGTCGTTTCCAAAAATCCGCAAAAATGAATTATGGCGTCTGAGGGCTTGCGTTTGAAATGTCCGGCACTAAATACAAAGAGCTATTCTTGTCTTGCCATTAGGAGAACTTGTTCGTGAAACGTCTGTTTATTATTCCGGGATCCGCCTTTCTATTGCTTCTGGGGGGGCTTGTTGTTGTTCCCGGGCTGATCGACTGGTCGGCATACCGGGAAGAAATCGAACATCAGGCGGAGAAAGCGACGGGACTGGATTTCGCGCTTGACGGAGAAATTTCTCTTGCGTTTCTGCCTTCGCCGCGTCTGGCTGTCGGTGGCTTGAGGATTTCCCAGAATTCCGCTTTCTGGCCCGGAGCCGAAACGGAAAGCGAACGCCGGATGCGCCCCCTTGCCAATCTGGAACGCGCGGAAATTCTCCTGTCTTTCCCGGATTTATTCGCCGGTAAGCTTCGGATTCGAACGATACGTTTTCTTTCTCCTCAAATTTTTGTGGCACAAAACGCCTCAGGACGCTGGAACTGGCAAACGGACGAGATCGATCGCCTGATGAACGGTGAAGAACTCCCGCCAATCGAATCCGCAGAGCCGTCTTCCCGGGAACAAGCTTCCACGAAATCACAGTTGAACAAGGCTGGGGCGTCCTCGTTTGATATCGCGATTGACCGTTTTGAAATTTCAGGCGGAGAAATTCATTATCTTTCTCTTGAAAACGGTGAGGAAACCTCGATCACCGATGCAAATCTGAGGCTTCGCGCAGATTCTTTTTCTTCCGGCCCGTTTTCTGTGCAGGGCGGGTTTATTTACGATAAGGAAAAAATTTCATTCTCTGTTTCAACCGGACGCCTTGATCCGCAAACAAAGGACCTGAAAATTCAAACAGAGATCGCTTTAGGCGCGCGGAACCTTACCCTGTCCTATAACGGTCTTCTCCGGACGGCTCCTGCTCTTGATTTACAAGGCCCTTTCGTTCTTCGTGCTGGATTGCCGGATGATTTTCCGGGATTGAAGGGCCATGTTGACATGCGCGGGGTTCTGACTTACGCGCAAGATGAAGATGTTCTGGCTTTACGGGACCTTGATTTCAGCCTTGGAGGACATAAAGGTCACGGAGCAGTGACGCTCAAAGGTTTGGCCGTTCGAAATCCTTTGCATTTTGAGGCCGCTCTGGACTGTCCGGATGTCTTAAAGGTTTCGCTTCCGGATTTTTCCGTTTTTCCGGGCGCTCCGGGGCAACATCAGGGAGAGAAGACAAAAACGTCTCCTGGAGAAGGTGCGGAAGCATCTTCCTCTCAAACAGTTTTTCTTCCTGATCCTCTGGTGCTTCCGTTCCCTGTTGAGGGGGCCGCCTCTTTGACATTTGGAGGACTGGCCGTTGTTTCGGAAGACGAGGTGCTTGACAGCGGTCCTTTGATATTCCGTTTTTCTGCTAAAGACAAATCTTTCAGCGCCGGCATTCAGGCCCGGTCTTTCTTGTCCGGCGGCTCGTTTGATCTTTCTGCCGACATCGTTTATGCCGCGGATTCCAGGAATACCGGAAACGGCACTCTCGTCCTTTCCGAACCGGAGTTAAGCTGGAAAGTTGAGGCGCCGCGTTTGCCTCTGGCGCGTCTTGTTTCTCTGTCCTCCGCTTTTTCAAAAGACGATGCGCCGCTTGTTCCGGAAGATATCGCGCGTCTTTTTTCGATGAGCGGTTTTCAAACGGCCGCTTTTTCGCTTTCCGGTCTTCATGACGGACAGGATTTCATCCTTTCCGAAGGATCGTATCTGATCTGGCCCAAATCTCCCCTTCGATTGTCCGGAAGGATCTCAGGACTTATGAATTCGGGTGCGCGCCCTGCCATTTCGGCACGTCTTTATTCCGAATATTTTGATGCCGATTCACTCCTTAAGGCGCTTGAGCCGGAATATACCGCGCCATCGTCCCGGACGGACGCCGGAACATCCTCTGTCGCTTTGCCTGCGCAGACAGCGGGGCAAATCGGGGAATCTGTCCGCCGGTCTTTTGATTTGCCTGTTGATCTGGATCTTTCCCTTAAAATCGACGAGCTTTTATACGATACGCAACATTTTCGCGACTTGGCCTTGCGTGCAAGTCTAAAAGGAAAGAGCTTCACATTGTCCTCTCTACAGGCTTCCGGATTCTATGATGCGTCTTTTTCGGCGCAAGGGATTGTTTCTGATATCACTACCTTATCAGGGGTCGATTTGAATTTTGCAGCCAGAAGCAAGAATACCGGCGCGCTTGCTGCTGCGGCCGGTCTGGATTTTTCGGCTTTGCCCGCCTCTCTCGGCGCGGCGGAAGGCGCGTTGTCTGTGCGCGGAGACTCTGAGCGCATGGGATTCGTTCTGAATGCAAAAGCTTTTAACGGGCAGGCTGCCGTTGAAGGGGCAATATCCGCTCTCCTTTCCGATTCGCCTGCCGTCAGTGAAATTGTCGCACGGATTACGCACCCTGATTTATCGGAAGCAATTCGCGTTATTTCTCCCGGTCTGTCTCCGGGGAAGGCCCTTTCAAAACCTGTGGACATATATACGAAGGCACGCAAGGACGGGGATCTCTATCGTTTTGACCCCGTGACAGGCCAAATCGGCCCAACGCAGGCAGACGGTTTGCTCAATGTGGATTTCTCCGGTCCCGTGCCTGCCGTTTCCGGGGAAGTGGCGCTTGGCAAACTTCCGTTGAGTGCGTTTTTGGGCAAAGCGGAAAGTAAATCAGCCTCCGCATCTCTTTCGGGAAGCGCCCCCGGCCCGTCAACGCCATCTTCGCAGGCAGGTACGGCGGGCGGGTCGCACTGGTCGCGTAACGCGATTGACACGGCGCCTTTTCATGCCATTGCTCTCGATCTGGCGCTTAAGGCCGAGCAAATTACGCATGACGGCTGGAGTCTGGATTATCCTGCGCTGAATCTTGATCTTTCAAACGGGCATTTAAAAATCCAGGATTTAACGGCAGGACTTTTTGGCGGCACTCTTACAGGAAACGCCGATCTTATTGCCTCCGGAAATCCGGAACAACTTGAGGTTTCCTGTCAGGCGGCTTTGGATTCCGTTGGACTGGAGTCGTTTGTCAAAGCCTTTTCCGGCACGTCTCTTGTCCGTTCGGATGGGGATATCACAGGTGATTTTTCCTTAAACAGCCGGGGGGTTTCACCGGCTGCACTGATGTTTGCTCTTGCCGGGGAAGGACAGGCGGAGGGCAGTGACCTGACCCTGAAAGGGTTCGATCTCGGGCGTCTGTCAAACACACTGGATGCGGCGAGCGGTTTTGAAGAAAAAGCGTCAGCCTTGTTCAAGAGTTCTATGAGCGGCGGCGCAACGCGTTTCGACCGGTTTGAGATGGAGACGACGATTGAGGAAGGAATTGCAAGTTTTTCAAAACTCAATCTAACCGGAAACGTGGCCGATATTTCAACAACGGGAAAGCTTCATCTTCCCCAATGGGCTCTGGATCTCGAAAGCACGGTTGCTCTTAAGGTGCCCGATGACGCGCCTTCTTTTTCCCTGCGCTTTACCGGACCGATCAATAATCCCGGGCGCACTTTCGGCGCCTCGGCGCTTGAGAATTATCTTAAGAAAGAATTGAGCCGCAAAATTCAGGATATTGTCGAAAAAGAGGATATCAACTCAGCTATCGGCGATGTTCTGAACCGCGCGCTTGGCGCTGCCGGAGAAAATGGAAAATCTTCCGATACGGCAACGAAAACCGAGGAAAACCCTCCCTCCCGAAAGATTGAAGATGATGTCAAAAGTCTTTTGAAAGGGCTTCTTCAGTAATGGTTTCGATCCTCTCCCCGGCGCGGGGGAAGGGCCAAGCCTAACCTATGCTGCGCTGAAAATATAATGCACGGACAGGACCAGGGAAACGGAGACGGCGAGGCCGATCATCATTTTCAGAAAGTCCTTTCCGACGAGCGGAAAAACATATCCGAGCTTGTAATGGGCGCGGTGCGCTGTCGCGATGGCGAGTTCCCGCCCGGTCAGGAGCCCCACAAAAACCCATGTTGTCGACATCGGAATGTCGTTCAGTTCCTTGAAAAAAAGAAGCAGGAGCGCGTAGACAAGGTCGATGATGGTCGCCGAACGCATAAACCGCGATCCGGTCTTTTCAAGGACGATTTTCTGAATTTTTCCTCCCTGGGCCTGAAAGATATAGCCGAGCCAGGCAACGAGAACGGCGATCGACAAAACAAGAAGGGGAAGGGGCATTTCGCGCGGGAGATAAACGGCAATATTCGCCATATCGTGCGATAGCCATGTGAACCAGAGGAAACCGGTCGAAAGCCATTGGAAGCTGCGCCAGTATGCCCGGTGCTCTTTTTTTACCATATTCCGTTTTTCATTGATAAAATGCGCCAGCACAATCCAGACGCCATAGGCGACGATGGCCGCGAGCCCATAACCGACGACGCTTTTGACCAGCATTTTTTCGAGCACGACGGTAGAGGCAAAAACGGAAAGCACAAGAAACGTCGTGGAAACGGGGATCCCGGCACGGGTCAAAAGGACGAGCACCGCAGGGGCTGCCGCGTGATACCATTCGATTTGAACGGGTGGAATCTGGGCCAGCCGCCCGTATGAGATATCTCCGTCATTAACCACCCAGCTATATGTCAGCGTCACAGCCAGAACGGCCGAGGCTGCAAGCCACAGCCAGTACCATTTGAAAACCCTGCTGTTCGACGCGATAAACGTTCCGAGTGTCTGGACCGAATCGTTTCCGATCACGGCATAGGCGGCGAGCATAAAGCCGATTGCGGCATAGACGGTGTGATAATCCATAAGTCCATTCGTTCGTTGCCAATTCTACCAGGGAACCCTATGCCGCTTCGTCTCTGGCATCAAGGCCGAGCCAGTTCTGGATTGCGGTTACGTCGAGATCATGCGCCCGCAAGGCCCGGATGGCCTGTACGCCCGCCGCAGCCGCCGTTAAAAGCGTATAATACGGAATTTTGTGCATCAAGGCCTGACGGCGGATGGATGTCGCGTCGGCAACGGCCTGCGCCCCGCGCGTCGTATTGATCATGAAGTCGATCTCGCCGTTAATGATGGCGTCGACGACATGCGGCTGGCCTTCCATGACCTTGTTGATCCGGTCGACATTCAGCCCTGCATCCTGAAGGAAACGGCAGGTCCCGCCCGTCGCGATCAGGCGGAAGCCCATCTCGGCAAGGTCCCTGGCAATTGGCACAAGGGCCTCTTTGTCGTCGTCCTTGACGGACAGAAAGACCGTGCCGTCCCGGGGCAGGATCGTCCCCGCGCCGATCTGGGATTTGGCGAAGGCGCGGGCGACATCGCGGTCGATCCCCATGACTTCGCCGGTCGATTTCATTTCCGGCCCGAGAATCGGATCGACGCCCGGGAAACGGGTAAACGGGAAGACGGGGGCTTTCACGGCCGTGTGATCGTTCGACATGCCGGTCAATTGATCCATAAACGTAGAAAGCGGCTCCTCAGCCATGACCCGCGCCGCGATCTTGGCCACCGGAACCCCGGTCGCCTTGGCGACAAACGGCACGGTCCGCGACGCGCGCGGATTAACCTCAATCAGGAAAATATCATTTTCGCCGGTATTGCGGTTGCGCTTGACGGCAAACTGGACGTTCATCAGGCCCTTGACCTTAAGGGTTTTGGCGAGCTGGATCGTCTGACGTTCAATTTCACGGACGGTCTTGAAGGTGAGCGAGTGCGGCGGCATCACGCACGCCGAATCGCCGGAGTGAACCCCGGCCTCCTCGATATGTTCCATAATCCCGGACACGTACACGTTCTTTCCATCGCAAAGCGCATCGACGTCAAGCTCGATCGCGCTTTTCAGATAACGGTCAAGCAGGACGGGCGTATCGCCCGATACATGGACAGCCGTTGAGATATAGTCTTCGAGTTCGCCCTGTGTCTGGACGATCCGCATGGCCTGTCCGCCGAGGACATAAGACGGGCGGATGACAAGGGGAAAGCCGATTCTCTTCGCGATCTCAACCGCTTCTTCGCGGGAATGTGCGATCCCGTTATCAGGCTGGCGCAATTTGAGTTTACGGACGAGCGCCTGAAAACGGTCCCGGTCTTCGGCAAGGTCGATCGCGTCCGGATCTGTCCCCAGGATGGGAATTCCGGCGTCCTGAAGCGGCCGCGCGAGCTTGAGCGGCGTTTGTCCGCCAAGCTGGACGATCACGCCGGCGAGATCGCCCTCGGTCTGTTCTGCGGTGATGATTTCGATGACGTCTTCGGCGGTCAGCGGCTCGAAATACAGACGGTCGGAGGTGTCATAATCCGTTGAGACGGTCTCCGGATTGCAATTGATCATGATGGTCTCGATCCCGGCCTCGCGCAGCGCATAGGCGGCATGGACGCAGCAATAATCAAACTCGATCCCCTGACCGATCCGGTTCGGTCCGCCGCCGAGAATAACGGCTTTCCTGCGCCCGGATGGTGCGCACTCGTTTTCAGGGGCCGCAATCCCCGGCTCATAGGTCGAATACATATAAGGCGTGGAAGAGGGGATTTCAGCCGCGCAGCTATCCACACGCTTGAAAACGGGATGGACACCGGCCGCATGGCGTGCCGCCCGGACGGATAATTCGTCCGAGCCCGCAAGCCGGGCGATCCGGGCATCGGAAAAGCCCATGCCTTTGATCTCGCGCCAATGTGCGGCGTCCTGCGGAATGCCCTTGTCCTGAATATGTTTCTCGGTCTCGATGATCCGGGCGATCCGCTCCAGGAACCACGGATCGAACTTTGTGAGTTTATGGATCGTCTCCAGCGACATGCCCAGACGGAAGGCTTCGGCGATGTATAAAAGGCGTTGCGGCGTCGGGATCGACAAAGCCGCGCGAACCTGATCCTCTTCCGGCGGCGTGTCCTTGCGGATCCCGGGGATCGGAATGGAGGAGAGGCCGTCCAGTCCTTTTTCAAGAGAACGCAGAGCTTTTTGAAGAGATTCCTCAAAGCTCCGTCCGATGGCCATGACTTCCCCGACGGATTTCATGGAGGTCGTCAGAATATTGCGTGTTCCGTGGAATTTCTCAAACGCGAAGCGCGGGACTTTCGTAACGACATAATCGATTGTGGGTTCAAAGGACGCCGGGGTCTTGCCGCCGGTGATCTCATTGGCAAGCTCGTCGAGCGTATATCCGACCGCGAGCTTGGCGGCCACACGCGCAATCGGAAAGCCCGTCGCTTTCGACGCCAGCGCGGAGGAGCGCGAGACACGCGGATTCATCTCGATAACGACCATGCGCCCGTCGTCCGGATTGATCGCGAACTGCACGTTCGATCCGCCGGTCTCGACCCCGATCCCGCGCAAGACGGCGATCGAGGCGTTCCGCATGATCTGGTATTCCTTGTCCGTCAGGGTCAAAGCCGGGGCGACCGTCACCGAATCGCCCGTATGAACGCCCATCGGATCGACGTTTTCAATAGAGCAGACGATAATGCAGTTATCCGCCTTGTCGCGGACGACCTCCATTTCATACTCTTTCCACCCAAGGACGGATTCCTCGATCAGGACTTCTTTCACGGGAGAGGCATCCAGCCCCTCACGGACGATATATTCGAATTCCTCCCGGTTATAGGCGATCCCGCCACCGGTCCCCCCAAGCGTGAAAGACGGGCGGATAATCGCCGGAAGGCCTGTAATCTTCAGGGCCTCAAGAGCCTCGTCAAAGGAATGAACCGCCCGGCTCATCGGGCTTTCAAGGCCGAGTTCATCCATGCAGCGGCGGAATTTCTCGCGGTCTTCCGCTTTTTCGATCGCCTCCTGATCGGCCCCGATCAACTCAATCCCCAGCCGCTCAAGCGTGCCGTCTTCGGCGAGAGCCAGGGCCGTATTCAGCGCGGTCTGCCCGCCCATCGTCGGGAGGAGAGCGTCCGGTTTCTCTTTTTCAAGGATTTTGGCGACAATCGCCGGCGTGATCGGCTCGATATAGGTCGCATCCGCGAGGCCCGGATCCGTCATGATCGTCGCTGGATTGGAGTTCACCAGAATAATCCGGTATCCCTCTTCCCTGAGGGCTTTACAGGCTTGCGCGCCGGAATAATCAAATTCGCAGGCTTGTCCGATAATGATCGGCCCTGCGCCGATAATACATATGGAGGAGAGGTCGTTACGTCTTGGCATGTCGGATCCCGGCCCTTTCGTTGGTCCGAGAGCTATTAGATAGGGAAAACGCCCGTCATGCGCAAGTTTTTTTGACAGATTTCAACAGTTTTCCGCAGGAAAGGCGTTTAACGCCCCAACGGGAAATGATAGGCGAGGATGATTGCCTCCGCACCGGGGTTTTTGTTGCCGGTAGAGGCGTTCGAGATGTGGCTGAGTCCAAAGGAAAGCCGCGATTGATCTTTGAATTCATAGGCAAGCTCAATTTGAGAGCGGAATTCCAGCCTGTGCCCGAGATCCTTTTCGTCGCCGTCTTCATAATACCCTGCGGCGATACTCGGAATCAGGTGAAAAGGAGAGGATTCGCTGAGTTTGAAATCTGCCCAGAGCCCCAGATTTGCGAAGACTGTCCCGTCGGTCGCAAGTTCAAGCCCGCCCATCGGCGCGATTTTCCAAAAGAAAGGGGTGTTATGACGGTATTCGATTCGCAGCTCCGGCCGGCTGTCCGGATCGAATGTGTACAGGGAGCCGATGCCGACATACAGAAAGGCCGAGGGCGATTCGAGATCGATCTCCGGGGATTCGGCTTTTTTTTCCGGTTCGGGGGTGTTCGCGTATGCAGGTACAAAAAAAGAAAAACATAAAATGCTTGCACCAGCGAGCAGTGCGAGCCGGGAGGCTTTGGCAGACATCTTAACTTCCTTCGGGGTTTGGCGAATAATGGCCGGGATGTGTTTAATACCTCTGATATTCTTATTGAATTCAGAAAAAAATCAATCCCTAAAATGTTTCCTTTTTCCGGGCTTGCGGGGCCCGGCCATAAAGATTAAAAAAAGGCAGGATGTTTTTTCGCATTTATCCGGTTGGTGCTCTGTCATGTTCGAGGCTCTCGCCTTTTATCTTTTCGCCGGACTTCTGCTCTTCAGCGCGGCGGTTGTGATCACGGCCCGCAATCCTGTGCACGGGGTCCTGTTTCTGATTCTGGCGTTCTTTAACGCGGCGGGGCTGTTTGTCCTGATCGGCGCGGAATTCCTCGCCTTCATACTCCTGATCGTTTATGTGGGCGCGGTTGCGGTCTTGTTCCTGTTCGTCGTGATGATGCTCGATATCGATTTTGCGGATCTGCGAAGCGGCGTGCGCAGACATGCATTGATCGGTGGCGGGGTCGGAGCCCTTTTGCTTGCCGAGCTTGTGTTTATGCTTGTCGGACGTGAATTCGTTCCGGGCGAATCTCTTTCCGTGACACCTCCCGGCGCGCTCACAAATACGGAAGCTCTGGGCCGGGTTTTGTATACGGAATATGCCTTTCCGTTCCAGCTCGCCGGCCTCATTCTCCTTGTCGCAATGGTTGGCGCCATTACGCTGACCCTGCGCCGCCGGGATGACGTCCGTCGTCAGGATATCGCGGCCCAGCATGCCCGCCGCCGCGAAGACGTTGTCGAAATCCAGAAAGTCACACCCGGAACGGGGGTCTAGTCATGATCATCGAATTGACACATTACCTGGTTCTCGCGGCGATATTGTTTACGATCGGCGTGTTCGGAATTTTTCTCAACCGCCGGAATCTGATCATCATCCTGATGTCGATCGAGTTGATGCTTCTGGCCGTGAACGTTAATTTCATTGCGTTTTCGCAAATGGCGTTTGCGGATCTGGCGGGGCAGGTGTTCTCGATGTTCGTTCTGACGGTTGCTGCGGCCGAATCCGCGATCGGCCTCGCGATCCTCGTGGTCTTCTTCCGCACGCGGGGCAGCATCGCCGTTGAAGATATTTCCACGCTGAAAGGGTAGGGAGACGCCGTAATGCTCATGGACATTCTGCCCGTATTTCTCCCCTTGATCGGTTTTCTGGTCGCGTTTTTATTCGGCAGGCAACTCGGCGACAAAGGCGCGCAGTTTATCACATGCGCCTTGATGCTTGCCGCGGCAGGTCTGTCTTGTTGGCTGATGTCGGATATCTTCTTCTCCGGAAATGCGCGGCAAATTCATCTCGGAAGCTGGATCCGCGTCGAGCCGTTGAACATCGACTGGGCACTGCGTCTGGACCAGCTTTCAGTCGTCATGATCTGGGTCGTGAACGTGATATCGGCCTGCGTCCATATATATTCGGTCGGATATATGAGCCATGACCCGCACAAAGCCCGGTTTATGGCCTATCTGAGCCTGTTTACCTTTGCGATGCTGATGCTTGTCAGTGCGGATAACCTCGTCCAGCTTTTCTTCGGATGGGAAGGCGTTGGACTGGCCTCTTATCTGCTGATCGGGTTCTGGACTCATAAGGATACGGCGAACGCCGCCGCCGTCAAAGCCTTCGTCGTGAACAGGATCGGCGATTTCGGTCTGACCCTTGCGATCCTGTTATGTTTTGTCGTGTTTGGCTCCGTATCCTTCTCGACGATTTTTGAGCTTGCGCCGGACAAAGCCGCGCAGACTTTCCTGTTCTTCGGTTATGAGGTCCATGCCTTGACGGTCATCGCGCTCCTGCTCTTCATGGGCGCAATCGGAAAATCGGCACAGCTCGGCCTGCATACGTGGTTGCCGGACGCGATGGAAGGGCCGACGCCGGTCTCCGCGCTGATCCATGCGGCGACAATGGTCACAGCCGGCGTCTTTCTCGTCGCCCGGTTCTCGCCGGTATTCGAATACGCTCCGGCGGCCCTTGAGGTCGTCTGTATTCTCGGGGCCCTGACGGCGGTCGTCGCGGCGACGATCGGCCTGACGCAGTTTGATATCAAACGGGTCATCGCCTATTCGACGATGAGCCAGCTCGGCTACATGTTTTTTGCGCTTGGCGTTTCGGCCTACGGCGCGGCGATGTTTCACCTCGTCACGCACGCATTTTTCAAAGCCCTCCTGTTCCTCGGCGCCGGATCGGTGATCCATGCGCTCTCGGACGAGCAGGATATGCGCAAAATGGGCGGAGTCTGGCGGGCCATTCCGCTGACTTATGCGTTTATGTGGATCGGATCACTTGCTCTTGCCGGTATTCCCCTCTTTTCCGGATATTATTCCAAGGACATGATTTTAGAGGCGGCATTCGCGGATCATAGCGCATTCGGGGCCTTTGCCTATTGGGCGGGGATCGCGGCCGCGTTTATGACGGCGTTCTATTCCTGGCGGTTGATCCTGATGACGTTCCACGGCACGCCCAGGGCGGATGAGAAAGTCATGGCGCATCTGCACGAATCGCCGATGATCATGCATATCCCTCTGGCTGTGCTCGCATGCGGCGCGGTGGCGGCGGGGGCCTTGCTTTACGCGCCGTTTGTCGGCGGCCACGGTCATATGCTCTGGGGCGAGTCGCTGCTCGTCCTGCCGGGTAACGACACGATTGAGGCTGCGCATCACGTTCCGCACTGGGTGAAATATCTGCCGACGGGCATCGCTCTGGCCGGGATTCTGCTGGCTGTGCTGTTCTACACCGGAAAACGGCGCGCGCCGGAAATCGTCTCCGATCTCCTCGGCCCGCTTTATACGTTCGTCTACCGGAAATATTATTTTGACGAGCTATACCGGAAAATCTTCGTGCGCGGGGCCGAACGTCTCGGGCGGGCCTTTTACCTGAAAGGCGACAAGGCGACGATCGATGGAGCCGGGCCGGACGGGACGGCAGAAATCTCCCGCCGGATCGGGGCGGCCTTCAGCCGCTTCCAAAGCGGGTTCGTCTACCATTACGCCTTTATCATGATGATCGGCCTGCTCGGGCTGTTGAGCTGGATTTTATACGGGATGGTGTCCTGATGACCGATTTTCCTCTTTTATCCCTCCTGACCTTTTTGCCGCTCTTCGGCGTGGCTTTTCTGCTCGGCATTCGCGGGGATCAGGATGTCGTGGAGCGCAACGCGCGCTATGTCGCGCTCTACACGTCGTTCTTCACATTCGCGCTTTCGGTCTACATGCTGATGCGGTTCAATCCGTATGACGACGGCTTTCAGTTCGTCGAGCGTTATGAATGGCTGCCCTCCCTGAATATCGTCTATCAGCTCGGGATCGACGGGATTTCTCTCTTCTTCATCCTGCTTTCAACGTTCCTGACGATGACCTGTATTCTGATGAGCTGGCAGTCCGTCAAGACCCGCGTCCGCGAATATATGGTGGCCTTTCTGATCCTTGAATCCTTTATGCTCGGGACGTTCTGTGCGCTCGATGCCGTTCTTTTCTACGTCTTTTTCGAAGGCGTGCTGATTCCGATGTTCCTGATTATCGGAATCTGGGGCGGGGCGCGCCGGGTTTATGCGTCCTACAAATTTTTCCTGTATACGCTGCTGGGCTCGGTTCTGATGCTGCTGGCCCTGATCGTGCTGTATTTCCAGAACGGGACGAGCGATTTGCTGACCTTGCTCGAAAACCCCGTCTCTCCCTCGCTTCAGTTCTGGCTCTGGCTGGCGTTCTTCGCGAGCTTCGCGGTTAAAATGCCGATGTGGCCGGTTCACACATGGCTGCCGGATGCGCACGTCGAGGCCCCGACCGGCGGCTCGGTCATCCTGGCCGGGGTGCTCCTGAAAATGGGCGGTTACGGCTTTTTGCGGTTCTCTTTGCCGATGTTCCCGGACGCAAGCACGTTTTTCATGCCGCTTGTCATGTCCCTGAGCGTTGTCGCGATCATCTATACGTCTCTCGTCGCGCTCGTTCAGGACGACATGAAAAAGATGATTGCCTATTCGTCGGTAGCCCATATGGGATTTGTGACGCTCGGCATTTTTTCCGCAACGGCGCAGGGCATTCAGGGCGGCATTTTCCAGATGCTGTCTCACGGATTAATCTCGGCGGCCCTCTTTCTGATCGTCGGCGTGCTCTATGATCGCCTGCATTCCCGCGAGATTGCGAAATATGGCGGGCTCGTGAAAAACATGCCCAAATACGCGACGTTATTCATGATCTTTATGCTCGGTTCCGTCGGCCTTCCGGGGACGAGCGGCTTTGTCGGCGAGTTTTTATCCTTGCTGGGCACATTCACGGCGGCACCGGTCTTCGCCGTTCTCGGGGCCAGCGGCATTGTCCTCGGGGCGGCCTATATGCTCTGGCTGTACCGCCGGGTTGTTTTCGGCACACCGAATACGGAAGAAGCGGCAGGCCTCAAGGACGTAAACTGGCGGGAGATGACGGTCCTCGTTCCGCTCGCGGGGCTTGTTCTCTTTCTGGGGATTTTCCCGAACGCGGTGCTCTCCCGCACGGAGCCGTCCGTCCAGCGTGTGATCTCGCAATATCAAAACGGTCTGGAGAGATATGCCGGCCCGAAAGATCCTCTTTCCCGAGGGCATGACGAGACAGGGCATGGCAAGACAAGAGTAGAGGAAGGGGCGCCAGAATGAACGGATTTGAATGGGCCCAAATGTATCCGATGATCCCGGAGGCGTTTCTGGCACTTTCCGCGATGGTCCTGCTGGTCTCGGGGACGTTTCCGGCGGTTGTGCGCTCGGGGTTGATTCCCGTTCTGGGGATCCTTGCGGCGTTTACATCCTGCATCTTTATTCTGGGGATGGACTGGGGCCTTGCAGGCGGGGGCGGAGAAACCACGTTCTTCGTTCTCGACAGCTTCGCCGCGATCGTCAAGCTCATGCTGCTGGTCGGGGTGATGGCCTCGCTGGCGATCTCGACGGGCTATCTGCGTCTTGAGAACCTCAGAGAGCCGGAATACACGGCCCTCATTCTTCTGGCGGCGGCCGGAATGATGATCATGGTCTCGGCATCCAACCTCCTGATCCTGTATATGGGGATCGAGCTACAGGCACTCAGCCTCTATATCCTGGCCGCATTTTACCGCGACTCGCCCCGCTCGGCGGAGGCCGGGATCAAGTATTTCGTCCTCGGGGCCTTGTCATCCGGGCTGCTGCTCTATGGGTGTTCCCTGATTTACGGCGTGAGCGGCACACTCGATTTCGCGGGGATCGGCACCTACACCGATCAAAATCCCGGGGATCTGCTGCTCCTGACCGGTCTGGTTTTCCTGATCGCCGGGCTTGCGTTTAAAATTTCGGTCGTGCCGTTTCACATGTGGACGCCGGACGTCTATGACGGCGCGCCGACTCCGGTCACGGCGTATTTCTCGATCGTCCCGAAGCTGGCGGCGATTGCGCTGCTCGCCCGCGTTCTGTTCGATCCGTTCGCCGCGGTTGAAGATCAATGGCGTCCGATTCTCTGGTTCCTGTCTGCGTCGAGCATGATACTGGCTTCCTTCGCGGCCCTGCGGCAGGATAACCTGAAACGCCTTCTGGCCTATAGCTCGATCGGAAACATGGGTTACGCATTGTTGGGGATAACGGCGGGCAGCGTCACCGGCCTCGGCACGGCCCTGTTCTATGTCCTGATCTATATGGTCATGACGGCCGGGACGTTCGGCTGCGTCCTTGCCCTGCGTCGTGACGAACGGGAAATCACGGATATCCCGGACCTCGCGGGTTTATCGCGCACCAACCCGTATATGGCATGGGCTCTTGCCCTCCTGATGTTCTCTCTGGCGGGGATCCCGCCGCTCGCCGGCTTTTTCGGGAAGTTGCTCGTCTTTCAGGCGGCGATAGCCGAAGGCATGATCGTCCTCGCGGTGATCGGCGTTTTGACCTCCGTTGTCGCGGCGTATTATTACCTGCGCGTGATCAAAGTCATGTTCTTCGACGCCCCCAAAGATCCGCTGGATCCGTCGCCGGAATTCGCGCGGCGGGCCGTTGTGCTGGTTTCCGTGCTTTTCGTGCTCTTTTTCCTGATCAAGCCTGCGCCTGTTCTGGAAATGACCGATATGGCATCGGACACATTCTTCTATGAAGCGGCGAATGATGGTTAGCCCCGTTTCGTGGCAGATCGAAAAAATCCATACAACGTCCAGCACGCAGGAGGAAATTCGCGCGCGCTTGCGCGAAGGAGATTCCAGATCCACCTCCCCGCCGCAAAGCGGCTTGCTCATTCAGGCCGAAGAGCAGACCGGCGGGCGGGGCAGGGGGGCGCATCGCTGGTCCTCTCCGCCCGGAAACCTTTATATGTCGTTCCTGCTTTGCCCGGATCCGGATGACGTTCCGCCCGCCCGCCTTGGTGAACTGGCTTTTGTATGCGGTCTGGCGCTATACCGGGCGGTCAAAGCCTGCCGGCCCGGGACATCATATGACCTCAGGCTGAAATGGCCGAATGATCTTCTGGTCTCGGGCAAAAAGCTCTCCGGCTTTCTGATTGAAAACGAACCCGGCCCGGACGGCGCGCCGCGTCTTATCTGCGGGGCGGGTGTCAATGTGCACGCCCCGCCACAGGACGCCGCCAGCCTTTCGATGCTGTCCGATTCTCCTGCGGCGAATACGGACTCGAAGGCGGATATCGATGCGCTCCGCGATGCGTTTTTGAATATCTTCGGGGATTTGTATCGGGCATGGCCCTCGGATTTCACCGCGATCCTTGATGAATGGCGCGCGCATGCCTTTGGTATAGGACAGAAAATGACCTTGCGCCTGCCCGGGGAAACATCGGAAGGGATCTTCAAAGGTTTGACGCCGCGCGGTGAACTGGTTATGACTTGTCCCGGCGGCGCGGACCGTATTGTCAGTGCCGGAGATGTTTTCTTTGGAAAGGAAAGAACAACAGATGCTTCTGGCGATTGATGCGGGAAACACAAATGTGGTCTTTGCGGTCTATAACGGAACGGAAAGGCTCGCCGTCTGGCGGTGCCAGACCGAATCCGGACGCACCAGCGACGAATACGGCTGTTTGCTCGGGATTCTGTTTGTCGGAAGCCAGCTTGATTTTTCCATGATCAAAAACGTGATCATCAGCTCTGTCGTCCCGGCGGCGAATGAGAATCTCCGCCGGTTCTGCCGGACATATCTCAATGCCGAGCCGGTCTTTATCGGCAAGGATTGCACGGCCTTGAATTTGATGACGAAGCTCGAACCGTCGGTCGCCGTCGGGGCGGACCGCCTTGTCAACGCTCTGGCCGTCCGCGATCTTTACCGGACGCCGGCCGTCGTCGTGGACTTCGGGACGGCAACGACGTTTGACGTCGTCGATACCGAGGGGGCCTATTGCGGCGGCGTCATTGCGCCGGGGATAAATCTCTCGGTCAAGGCCCTTCACCAGGCGGCGGCAATGCTGCCTCATATTTCGGTGCGCAAGCCGGAAAAGGTCATAGGAACGAATACGATCGATGCGATGCAGTCGGGACTGTTCTACGGATATATCGGGCTGGTCGAAGGCCTGATCCGCCGCATCGCGGACGAGATGAAAGTCACATCGCCTTTTGTCCTCGCCACAGGCGGGCTGGCGTCTCTGTTTGCGGGGGCGACGCCTGAAATTCACGATGTTGACGAAGATCTGACCCTGCGGGGATTGTATCACATCTTCACGATGTCCCGGTTCGAAGGAAAAATTCATGGACGCGCGTAATCTCGATCCCGGTCTCTATTTCGTCCCCCTTGGCGGGTGCGAAGAGTTCGGGGTGAATCTGAATGTATACATCTGCAACGGGCGGATTCTGATCGCCGATTGCGGGATCGGCTTCGCCGGAGACCGCTTCCCGGGCGTGGATATCCTTCTGCCAGACCCGGCCTTCCTTGTTGAAAACAAGAAAAATATCGACGCGATGGTGATCACGCACGCTCATGAGGATCACGTCGGAGCCGTCGCGCATCTCTGGCCGCGCTTGCGCTGCCCCGTATATTGCTCGGCTTTTACGGCGCAGGTCCTCAAAGGAAAATGCCACGACGCCGGAATCCGGGACATGGAAATCCGGGTCGTCGATCCACAGCATGAACAGAACAGCCGCTTTTCCTGCGGGCCCTTTGCCCTGACGGCTTTGAGTGTCGCGCACTCGATCCCGCAGGCCTTCTCCCTGCAGATCGAAACGGAGCACGGACGGGTCATCCACAGTGGAGACTGGAATCTGGATCCGGCGCCGGTCGTCGGGACCCGCACGGACGCCGATGCCTTCCGCAAGGCGGGAGACGCCGGAGTTCTGGCCTATATCGGCGATTCGACCAATGCCTGCGTTGACGGCCGCACGGCCTCGGAATCCGAAGTCCGCGAAGGCCTTGAAGCTCTGTTCCGGGAATGTACGGGCCGGATCGCCGTAACGATCTTTGCCTCGAATGTCGGGCGGGTTCAGAGTGTCTGCCGCGCCGCGCAGGTCACAGACCGGCATGTCGGTCTGATCGGCCGTTCCCTGCGCCGGATGGTTTCCTGCGCGCATGAATGCGGATATCTCTCCGACCTGCCGCCTTTCGTCTCCGAAGAAGAGCTGGGCTATCTCCCGAACGAGAAAGTCGTCATGATCGTGACAGGCTCCCAGGGCGAGCCGCAGGCGGCTCTGGCCCGGATCTCCCGTGGAGATCACCGCGAGATCAGCCTCTCGCGCGGAGATACCGTTATTTTTTCCTCCCGCCCGATTCCGGGGAACGACAAAGACATCAACGAGGTTAAAAATAATCTCAGCGCATCGGGGATCCGGGTTATTGCGCCCTCTGATACCGCGCATACGATCCATGTGTCCGGGCACCCGCGCCGGGATGAAGTGCGGGACATGCTCGCATGGGTCCGACCGCAGATCGTCGTGCCGGTTCACGGCGAACGCCTGATGCTCGACGGACAGGCGGAACTGGCGCAAAGCGCGGGCGTTCCGCATGAGATCGTGCCCAATAACGGCTCGTTGATCCGGCTTGCGCCCGGGGCGCCGGAAATCGTGGATCACGTTCATATCGGCCTTCTGGCTATTGAACCGAACCGGATCATTGATGCGAACCACAAGGCGATCCATATGCGCCGCAAACTCCAGTATTCCGGCGCGGTCCACGCAACGGTCATTCTGGATGCGCGGGGAGAGATGGTCACCGCGCCCCATGTTACGAGCATGGGCCTGTGCGACCCGGAAGACCCGGAAGATACGTTCGATCAGCAAATGGAAATCGAGATCGAGGAAGTCCTTGAGGATATGAACTGGGAGGAGCGTGTGGACGACGATTTCGTCTATGAAGAAATGCGGATTGCTCTGCGCCGCTTCGTTAAACATCATCTCGGGGTCAAAACGCAGGTCAGCATCCATCTGGTAAGGCTTTGAGACATGGCAAGGGCAAGACGATATCTCTGTTTTATGGTGTTCACTCTCTTGATTTTTGTATGCGCCCTGTCTCTTCTTTCAGGGCAGGTTCTGGCGCAAACGCCGGATGGGAAAGCCTTGATTTGCAAGGCGGCGGCGCGCTATGAGGCCGGAAAGGACGTCAGAGGAAAAGCGCTCGCCCCGGCCGATCTTTCGCCGGAAGAGGGCGGCACCGCGGGGGCGATCCCCTTTGAGGGCGTCATCCGGTTTCCCCTGCAAATCGACACGCTGGCATGGCTCGGCATGGATCTCCCGGGACTGGAAGGACAAACGGAGGTCGTCTCCGGAATGGTCGAGATTGATTTGAAATCGGGAATGATTATGATCGGAGGCCGGAATTATACGGCGCAGGCCCTTGAGGCCTGCCATGCTCAGGAAACGGAGGAGAGGGAGTAATGGGCGGCGGAAAAGCAAAAACGGCGATCACCCCAACGCGGGATGAAGATTTTCCCACATGGTATCAGAATGTTATCCGCGCGGCGGATATGGCGGAAAATTCGCCGGTCCGGGGCTGTATGATCATCAAGCCGTACGGCTATGCGCTCTGGGAAAACATGCAGCGCGTCTTTGACGGGATGATCAAACGCGAAGGCGTCCAGAACGCCTATTTTCCCTTGCTGATCCCGCTCAGCTTTCTCAGCCGGGAAGCCGAACATGTCGAAGGCTTTGCCAAGGAATGCGCGGTCGTCACGCATCATCGCCTTGTCGCGGCGGAAGGAGGCGGCTTGAAACCGGCAGGAGAGCTGGAAGAGCCTCTGATCGTCCGTCCGACATCGGAGACCATCATCGGCGATTCCATGGCCCGCTGGATCCAGTCCTACCGCGATCTTCCGCTCAAGCTGAACCAGTGGTGCAACGTGATGCGGTGGGAAATGCGCACGCGCATGTTCCTGCGGACCTCGGAATTTCTGTGGCAGGAAGGCCACAACGCCTTTGAAACCGCCGAAGAAGCCCGCGCCGATGCGCTGAAAATGCTCGACGTCTATGCGGAATTCGCCCGCGACTATCTCGCTTTGCCGGTCATCTGCGGCGAAAAAACGGCGGATGAGCGGTTCCCCGGAGCCGTCGCGACTTACGCCATCGAGGGCATGATGCAGGACGGTAAAGCCCTTCAGGCCGGTACATCGCATGACCTCGGCCAGAATTTCGCGCGCTCGATCGGGATCCTGTTTCAGGGACGTGACGGACAGGAACACCACGCCTATACGACAAGCTGGGGGATCTCCACACGCCTGATCGGCGGGATGCTTATGACCCACGGCGATGACGACGGGATGCTCATGCCGCCGAAAGTCGCCCCGCAACAGATCGTGATCATCCCCGTTATTCGGGATGAGAGCACACAGGGCGCGGTTTATGAATACGCCAACAAGATTGCGGCGCAACTCCGGGACAAGGGCTTGCGCGTCTTTGTTGATGAGCGGGAGGAACGCACACCGAACAAAATGTGGGACGCGGTCAAAAAAGGGATCCCGTTGCGCGTCGAGGCCGGGCAGCGCGAAATGGAGGCCGGAGACGTGACATGCGTGCGCCGGGATCTCGGCAAGGACTCAAAAGAAACCTTGTCCGTGGAGGCCTTCTGCGCGAAAGCTGAGACATTGCTTGAAGATATCCAAAGAAATCTTTATTCCCGCGCGGAAAAATTCCGGGACGAACGTATTTCCGACGTCAAAACGGTAGCCGATCTTCAGGCCTGTTTTGCCGGAGATGCGCCCGGGTTTGCAAAGGCGCCGCTCGCCCTTCTTGATGATCCCGCCTATGCTCCGCTCCGGGACGAGCTTTCCCTGACGACGCGCTGCATGCCGTTCGAAGACGAAGGCCGCACGGTTCTGATCGGCAAAGCGTATTAGGGGAAAGCAGATACTGCATGCGTATTTTTTTTGCGGGAGATATCGTCGGGCGAAGCGGCCGGGAAGCCCTTGCGGCCCATCTTCCCGGGCTGAAAGAACGATATAAATTCGACGTCGTTGTCGTGAACGGGGAGAATGCAACCCACGGCCTCGGCATTACCGAGAAGAATTGCAAGGATCTCTATGCGGCCGGTGTGGATTGTATCACGACCGGAAATCATATCTGGAGCCAGCGCGAGGCGATTACCTATGTTTGCCGCGATACCAATCTGATCCGCCCGCAAAATTTTCCGCCGGACGTTCCCGGAAAAGGCGTATGGGAGAAGATGCTTCCGGACGGGCGGAAAATCGCTGTGATCAATTTGATGGGCCGGGTTTTTATGGATCCGCTGGACTGCCCGTTTCGTGCGGCTGAGGCGTTTGTGAAATCTTATCGCCTCGGGCAAAACGTTCATGCCATTTTCGTTGATTTTCATGCCGAGGCGACGAGCGAGAAAATGTTTATGGGGCATTTTCTTGACGGGAAGGTCAGTGCGGTGATTGGAACCCATACGCATGTTCCAACGGCGGATCATATGATCCTCGAACACGGCACGGCCTATATGACGGACGCCGGAATGACGGGGGATTATGACAGTGTGATCGGCGTGCGCAAGGATATCCCGATGACGCGGTTCGTGCGGCGGATGCCGGGCGAAAAGAAAGTTCCGGCCTCGGGCGAGGGAACGCTTTGCGGCGCGATTGTCGATACGGACGATAAAACGGGGCTGGCGAAGCGGATTTTACCGCTTCGGGTCGGCGGACGGCTTGATCCCGCGCTTCCGGATGGCTAACATCCGATCACTGTAAAACAACACATAACAATACTAAATAACCGGAAACATCATGGCAGGACATTCCAAATTCAAGAACATCATGCACCGTAAAGGGGCGCAGGATGCCAAACGTGCAAAAATATTTACAAAAGTCGGACGTGAGATCACCGTCGCGGCGAAACTCGGTAGTCCCGACCCCGAAATGAATCCGCGCTTGCGCGCGGCGATCATTGCGGCGCGTCAGGTTAATATGCCGAACGACCGGATCAAGCGCGCGATCCAGAGCGGTTGTCCCGGCGGCGACTCGGCGGATTATCAGGAAGTCCGCTATGAGGGCTATGCGTCCGCCGGCGTTGCGGTCATTGTCGATGCTTTGACCGACAACCGAAACAGAACGGCGTCCGAGGTTCGGACGATTTTCAGCAAGAACGGCGGTAATCTCGGGGAAACCGGCTCGGTGAATTTCATGTTCGACCGGGTTGGGGAGATTCTCTACCCTGCCGACAAGGCCGGAGAGGACGACATGTTCGAAGCCTCGGTCGAATCCGGCGCGCAGAATTGCGAATCCGGGGATGAATATCACGAGATTTACACCGCACCGGAAGATCTGGCCGCCGTTCGTGATACGCTGGAGGAAAGATTCGGTCCGGCGGAGAAGAGCGCGCTCGCATGGAAGCATAATGTCGGCGCGCCGGTCTCGGACGAGGATCAGGCGAAATCCGTTCTGCGCCTCGTTGAGGCCCTTGAGGATAGCGACGATGTCCAGAGCGTGACGACGAATCTCGAAGCTGATGACGATGTCATGCAAAAACTGATGGGTGAGGAATAGGAAGAACGGCATGCGGATACTCGGGCTCGATCCTGGATTACAGAGGACAGGCTGGGGCGTTATCGATCATAACGGCAATGCGCTGTCTTTTGTTGCCTGCGGGGCGATCCGGACCCCGTCCGCCGACCCGTTATCGGTGCGTCTGGTTCATATTGATGACGTCCTTACGGATGTGCTCGCCCGCTTTTCGCCGGATGAGGCCGCGATTGAGGAAACGTTTGTGAACTGCAATCCGGCTTCGGCCCTGAAACTCGGGCAGGCGCGCGGCGCGGCGATTGTGGCACTCGCACGCGGGGGGCGCATGGTTCATGAATATGCGCCGAACCGGATCAAGAAATCTCTTGTCGGCGGCGGGCATGCCCATAAAGACCAGATCGGCATGATGGTGCGTACGCTTTTGCCCGGTGCGCAAATCGACGGGCCGGACGAAGCCGACGCGCTCGCCATTGCCATCTGCCACGCCCATCATGCCCCGCCTGCGGCCATGCGCAAAGGATATGCATAAGAATGATCGGAAAACTCAGCGGCATCATCGACTCGTTTGAAACGGATCACCTGATCCTCGACGTACAGGGGGTAGGGTATGTCGTTTATGCGAGTGCGGCGCTGCTTTCGCGGATCGGGGTTCCGGGAGATCGTGCGTCCTTGCGGATCGATACGCATGTCCGGGAAGACAGAATTCAGCTTTTTGGGTTTATGGATATTGCGGAGCAGCACTGGTTCCGCCTTTTGACGAGTGTTCAGGGGGTGGGTTCGAAAGCGGCGCTTGCGATTTTATCTGCCTGTCCGGCGGCGGATCTCGGGCTTGTCATTGCGGCGCAGGACAAGGCCGCTCTGACCCGGGCGGACGGGGTCGGCCCGAAACTTGCGGCGCGGATTCTCACCGAGCTTAAGGACAAGGCCGGATCGCCCTCGTCATCGCCCTCATTGTCATCATCTTCGGCCCGCTCTCAAGACGTACAGGGCGGCGGCGAATCGGCGCAGACGGGCGCTCTTGAGCGAGATGCGCTTTCCGCCCTGATTAATCTCGGGTATCAGCGCAGCGAAGCGTACGCATTGATTGCGCGTTTGTTGCGCAGTGAGGAGCCGGAGAGTGGATGGAGCCTTGATGCTCTGGTCCGTCAGGCCCTGAAGGAGTTAAGCTCATGAGCATCGGCCGGACCCCTGATATCGAGCGCGTGAGTGCCGGGCAGGATGAAAAGACGCTGGAGCAGGCTCTGCGCCCGCAGCGGCTTGAGGATTTCATCGGGCAAAAGGCTCTGCGCGAGAATTTGCGGGTTTTTATCGGGGCTGCCGGAAGCCGGGGCGATGCGATGGATCACGTCCTTCTTTTCGGTCCGCCGGGGCTTGGGAAAACGACTCTGGCGCAGATTGTGGCGCGGGAACTCGGTGTCGGATTTCGGGCGACGTCCGGTCCGGTGATTGCCCGGGCGGGAGACCTTGCCGCGATCCTGACCAATCTCCAGCCGCATGACGTTCTGTTTATCGATGAAATTCATCGGCTTAATCCGGCGGTGGAAGAGATCCTTTATCCGGCGATGGAGGATGGGAAGCTCGATCTCGTGATCGGGGAGGGGCCGGCCGCCCGCTCGGTTCAGATTGACTTGCCGCCTTTTACGCTCGTTGGCGCGACGACGCGGAGCGGGCTTTTGACGGGGCCGTTGCGGGATCGTTTCGGCATTCCCCTGCGCCTTGAGTTTTATACGCCGGATGAGCTGTCCCTGATTGTTATGCGGACGGCGCGGCTTTTGAGCATGGATCTTCAGGAAGACGCCGCCCTTGAGGTCGCGCGCCGTTCGCGCGGGACTCCGCGGATTGCCGGGCGCCTGACCCGCCGCGTCCGGGATTTTGCAACCGTTCGGGATGGCGATGCCGCCAGGGCCCCGGTGACGGCGGATCTCGTCGATTACGCCTTGCGGCGTCTTGATGTGGATGAAAGCGGGCTTGATACGATGGATCGCCGGTATCTTTCCTGTATTGCGACGAATTATGGCGGCGGCCCGGTCGGTGTCGATACGCTCGCGGCCGCATTGTCGGAGCAGCGCGACGTCATTGAGGAGGTCATTGAACCGTATCTGATGCAGCAGGGGCTGGTCGCGCGGACACCGCGCGGGCGGACGTTATCTCCGAAAGGCTTTCGATATCTGGGGCTTGAGGCTCCGCCTTCATCCATATCGCCAGATTTGTTCTCTGATTCCAATGATGCAGGATAACGCATGCCGCCCGAAGATAAAAAAAATACAGCACAACTCCGCGATGAGCTTTCGATCCGGGTTTATTATGAAGATACCGATGCCGGCGGTGTGGTTTATTATGCGAATTATCTGAAATTCGCGGAGCGCGGCCGTACGGAGTTGCTCCGCACCGCGAATATCGATAACAGCAGCCTGTGGGAAAATGATCGCGTATCTTTTGTTGTCCGCCACGTTGAGGCAAACTATCTTAGTCCTGCGCGGCTGGACGACCGGTTGATTGTGGCGACGGAGATTTCCGCGATTGAGGCCGCCGGACTGCGGATGACCCAGAATATCTACCGGGACGGAGATCTTCTCTTTTCCGGTGATTTTCGTCTGGTCTGTGTCAATGACCGGTTCCGTCCTGCCAGACTGCCGAAAACTGTTGTCAATAGATTATCAGGGAAGCAAAACGCATGAACGAAACTATGCCCGCACTGGCGCCTGACGGTGTCTCCACAATCGATCTGGGGGGCGTGGATGCTCATGATCTCAGTATTATCGGGCTTTTCCTTCAGGCGGATTTGATCGTCAAGGCGGTTATGATCGCGCTTTTGATGGCCTCGGTCTGGTGCTGGGGGATTATTCTCGAAAAGCGCAGCAAACTCGCCAAGCTCTATCGCCGGGCGGACCGTTTCGAGGATGCGTTCTGGTCCGGAGAGCCGCTCGATAAACTCTATGAGCGCGTGAAGAAAAGTCAGGACGATCCGCTATTGAAGGTCTTTTCCGCCGGGATGGAGGAATGGCAGGCCGGCGTGGCCGAAGGCGTTCCGGCGCGGGAAAACCTGCAGGCCGGTCTGCGCCAGCGTGTCGAGCGGGCGATGGTCGTGACGATCGGGAAGGAAATGGGCCTTCTCGAGCGCGGGATGACGTTTCTTGCGAGTGTCGGTTCAACGTCTCCCTTTATCGGCCTTTTTGGAACGGTCTGGGGGATTATGAACAGTTTCTCCTCCATCGCGGCGACGAATACGACGTCGCTTGCCGTTGTGGCTCCGGGGATTGCGGAGGCTCTGTTTGCGACGGCACTCGGCCTTGTCGCGGCGATCCCGGCTGTGATTGCTTATAACATCTTTACGAGTGCTCTGACGCGCTACGGGGACCGTCTGGATGCGTTTACGGCGGAGTTTGCGACGATTCTCTCCCGTCATCTGGACCAGCAGGAAGCGACGTCGCAGCGTCGGCGGCCGGGTTAGAAGAGGAGGCGCGTCGCAGATGGGTGCTTTACTTCAATCGAATGACGCAAGGAACCGCGGCCGGCGCAGAGGCTACGGTCGCCCGATGGCGGAGATCAACGTTACGCCGTTTGTCGATGTGATGCTGGTTTTGCTGATTGTGTTCATGGTGGCTGCGCCGCTTTTGACGGCGGGGGTTCCTGTCAACCTGCCGGACAGTCAGGCCCGCCCGCTCAGTGAAGAGGACAACAAGCCCCTTGAGGTTACGATCACGCCGGAAGGCGGGATTTTTGTCGGGGAAACGCCGGTGGAGCAGGGACGCCTTGTCGATCTTCTGGCCGCCATGTCGGAAAACAACCCCGATCGCCGGATCTATATTCGCGGCGATCAGGGGCTTGCATACGGGCATGTGATGGAGATCATCGGCGCGATCAACAGTGCCGGATTTCGCAAGGTCGCCTTGATTTCGGATCCGAATACGAAGACGAAAAAGTAAAGTCAGGCAATGCAGACAACGGTCATTGGACATGACGGGCTCATGAAATCCGGGGCAGGGCATGCCGCCGGAGCGGCCGCAGTCTATGCCAACGGCTTTATGCAGCCCCCGGCCGGGCGGGGCTTTCTTGTTGGCTCGATGCTTTTGCATGCGGTTCTTTTGACGGCTTTGGCGATCGGTTTGCCGCATATGGAGCCGCCGCCGATCCGGATTGTGGAGGCCGTTCCCGTCGAAATCACAACGGTGGATGAAAAAACCCGCGTTCCGGAGGTTCGAAAGCCTGCGGAGATCAAGGAAACCGTCAAGCCGAAGCCGGAAAGCGAAAAGCCGCCTCTTCCGGCTAAAATGGATCTTCCGGCTCCGCCGGATCTGACCCGGCCCTTGCCGCCGAAAGCACCGGAGAAAGCGTCCGAACCGGAAAAAAAAGACGCTTCGGCCTCACCGGTCCCGGATGAGCGGAATATTCCGGTCCCTGCCAGGCCGGAGCGCAAGCCCAGGCCCCCGGTTCCGCCAAAGACGGAAGACACGCCGGAGGACAAGGTCAGGCCTGCGTCTCAAAAAGATCTGGCCTCGGTCTTGCGGAATCTCAATCCTGATTCACCGGATGAAGAGACGGCGCAGGAAACTGTCAGAACGCCGATCGCCGAGCGGATGACCATCAGTGAAAACGAGGCACTTCGCCGCCAGATCAGTCAGTGCTGGAATCTTCTGGCCGGGGCGCGCTATGCCGAGGATCTTGTTGTGGATGTTCGTCTTGCCGTCAATCCGGACCGGACGGTCAAGCAGGCCCGCGTTGTGGACCAGCTCCGCTATACGAGCGATCCGGTTTTTCGGGCGGCGGCGGATACGGCCCTTAGAGTGTTTGGCAATCCGGATTGTAATCCGCTAGACTTGCCCCCAAATAAATACGAGCAATGGAAGTCCATTAAAATCCGTTTTGATCCCAGGGAAATGCTTCAATGATGAGATCCTTTTTTTCTTCTTATGTCCTCGCGGCTTTGGCCCTGCTGTCTTTTGCGTTTGCAGTTCCCTGCGCCAGAGCAGAGGTCGAGCTTGATATTACCAAAGGTGTCGTCAAGGCAATGCCGATCGCGATTTCCAAATTCTATGCGCAGTCCCCGGATCTTGAGGACACGGCGCGCAGCATTCCGGAAATCGTGCATGCGAATCTGACGCGCACAGGTTTGTTCGCGCCGGTCAGCGAGCGGGCGTTTATCCAGTCTCCGACGTCGATTGAGCAGGATGGCGTACGTTTTGCCGAATGGCGCGCGATTAATGCCGAAGCTCTTGTTTCCGGCTCTGTGAAGCGTTCTGCGGACGGTCAGACCCGCGTCGAGTTTCGTCTCTGGGATGTTTTCTCGCAGCAGCAATTGACCGGAATGGCGTATACGACAACGCCGGATAACTGGCGCAGGATCGCGCATATTATCTCGGACGAGATTTATAAACGTATCACCGGAGAGACCGGATATTTCGATTCGCGGATCGTCTATATCGCGGAGGAGGGAACGCCGGACAAGCGGATCAAACGGCTCGCGATTATGGATCAGGACGGCGCGAATCACCGCTATTTGACTGACGGACGGAACCTTGTCCTGACGCCGCGCTTTTCGCCGAGCATGCAGGAGATTACATATCTCTCGTACCAGAATAATCGTCCCCGCGTGTATCTTTATAATATCGATACGGGGCGGCAGGACGTTCTTGGTGATTTTCCGGGTATGACGTTTGCCCCGCGCTTCTCGCCCGACGGGAACAAGGTCATTATGTCGCTAGCGATGAACGGGAATTCCGATGTCTACGTGATGAATTTGCGCACGCGGCAAGTCAAGCGTTTGACGAGTTCCAGTGCGATTGACACGAGCCCCTCCTACGCGCCGGACGGAAAACAGATCGTGTTTGAGTCGGATCGCGGCGGCACCCAGCAGCTTTATGTCATGGACGCAAACGGGAATAATCCGCACCGGATCACGTTTGATAAAGGCCGGTATGCGAACCCGGTCTGGTCGCCGCGCGGGGATTTGATTGCCTTTACAAAGATGAAAGGCGGAGAATTCTATATCGGTGTGATCCGTCCGGACGGCAGTGGCGAGCGTTTGATCACCAAAGCCTATCACGTCGAGGGGCCGAGCTGGTCGCCGAACGGCCGGGTTCTGGTTTATTTCAAGGAGAAACCGGTCGGTGCGCGCGGCGAACGCCGTCAGGCGCGTCTATACACGATCGACCTGACCGGTTTTAACGAGCAGATGCTCCCGACCCCGAAAGACGGATCCGATCCGGCCTGGTCGCCGCTCAACAAATAAGCCGAAAATTAGGCATAAGGAAAAAGCGTGATGCTGGTTATGACTAACATATGAAATATTAGACTTCTTTCGTAACTGAAATAACTACATTTTGTGACAAGGTGGTATGTCAATTTTGAGGGTTCCCTTGTAAAAGCAGAAAAATCGATAAACCAAACCGCGCGCCGTGAAGCAGACACGGGCGCGGTTTTTTACATGACCGGCAATCCGTATGCCGTAAAGAATTCCTTCGCGCGGAGGACCTGCTCGGCGGTCGGTTCCGGGGTTTCCTTGAGTTTGTACTCCATATCCATCATCTCCCACTTGTATTCGCCCATTTTGTGGAACGGCAAAATATCCATGCGCTCGATGTTCTCATAGGTCGAGAGAATGAGGGCGAGGGCCTTGAGGTTGGAGAGGGAATCGGTCAATCCGGGAACGAGAACGAAGCGGACCCACATCGGCTTTCCGGAAAGGGAGAGATGCCGGGCGAATCGCAGGGTCGGCTGAAGCGGCACGCCCGTCACTTCCTGATAAAGATCCGGAAGGCCTGCTTTGACATCGAGAAGGACGAGATCGGTCGCGGCCAGAATTTCGTCGCTCGCATGGTCGATCATATACCCGCTCGTATCAAGCGCCGTATGCAGGCCCATCCGCCGGGCCCCGCGCAGGAGGGCAAGCGTAAAGTCCGGCTGGGCGAGCGGTTCGCCGCCGCTGATCGTGACCCCGCCTCCGGCTTTCTTGAGAAATGGCGTTACGGATTTCAGCTCATCGAGAATATCCTGAACCGTGCGAAACTGGCCGTTCTTGCTCTTGATGCAGTCCGGGTTGTGGCAGTACTGGCAGCGCAGGGGACAGCCCGTCAAAAAGACGATAAACCGCACGCCGGGTCCGTCGACGGCACCGGCCGACTCGACGGAATGCACATAGCCGCGCAGCTCCGGGTCGTAGGGGCGCGACGTCTCCAAAGCCCCGATCCGCAGCGTCAGCCCGTCATCCCCCGGCGCATCCCGAAAGGTTTTCGTGTAGGTTGTTCTGGATTTCGTCATGAGATTTCCTCATTTAAACATCGGGCAGACATCGGGGACACAATGACTTCATTGTGTCCCCGCAAAGCGTTTAGATCAAACTTTTATCAGCGTGTGTGGAACGTCCGGCTGATCACGTCGAGCTGTTGCTCGCGGGTCAGTTTGATGAAGTTCACCGCGTATCCGGAGACCCGGATCGTCAATTGCGGATATTCTTCCGGGTGTTCCATCGCGTCTTTCAGCGTCTCGATGTTCAGCACGTTGATGTTGATGTGCTGACCGCCTTTCGAGAACGCGTTCGGGCCGAAATACCCGTCGAGATAGCCGACGAGATTGTTTGCCCGCTCGCCTTCCGTTTTTCCGAGCGCGCCCGGAACGATCGAGAAGGTGTAGGAAATCCCGTCCTGCGCATCTTCGTAGGGCAGTTTGGCCACCGACATGAGGGACATGACCGCGCCTTTCGTGTCGCGTCCGTGCATCGGGTTGGCTCCCGGCGCGAACGGTTCGCCTGCGCGGCGGCCGTCCGGCGTGTTCCCGGTTTTCTTTCCGTAGACCACGTTCGAGGTGATCGTCAGGATCGACTGGGTCGGGACCGCATCGCGATATGCCGGGTAGCGGCGGATCCGGTCCATGAAGGTGCGGACAAGCCAGCGGGCGATGTCATCGGCGCGCTCGTCGTTATTCCCGAAGGTCGGCGTATCGCCGCTCGGTTTATAATCGACAGCCATGCCGTTTTCATCGCGGATGACTTCCACGCGGCCGTATTTGATTGCGGCAAGCGAGTCGGCCACAACGGACAGCCCGGCCATCCCGCACGCCATCGTCCGGAGAATGTCCCGGTCGTGCAGCGACATCTGAAGGCGTTCGTAGGCGTATTTATCGTGCATGAAGTGGATGACGTTCAGCGTATTGACGTAGACGCGGGCCAGCCAGTCCATCATCGGCTCAAAGCGGGACATGACCTCGTCGTAATCGAGAACGTCCGCCGTGATCGGCGCCGTTTCCGGGCCGACCTGCGCGCCGCTTTTCTCATCGCGGCCGCCGTTGATGGCGTAAAGGAGCGTTTTGGCCATGTTGACGCGCGCGCCGAAGAACTGCATCTGCTTGCCGATCCGCATCGCGGACACACAACACGCAATCCCGTAATCGTCACCCCAGTAATCCCGCATGAGATCGTCGTTTTCATACTGGATCGAGGACGTGTCGATCGAGGTTTGTGCGCAAAACTCCTTGAAGCCTTCCGGCAGGGATTCGGACCAGAGGACCGTCAGGTTCGGCTCCGGCGCGGGCCCCAGATTCTTGAGCGTGTGCAGGATCCGGAAGTTCGATTTTGTGACAAGCGGGCGGCCGTCTAGCCCCATCCCGCCGACGCATTCCGTGACCCAGGTCGGGTCCCCGGAGAACAGCGCGTCATAATCCGGCGTCCGCAGGAAGCGCACAAGGCGCAGTTTCATGACAAAATGGTCGATGAGCTCTTGCGCCTGTTCTTCGGTCAATTCGCCGTCGGCCATGTCGCGTTCGAACCAGACATCGAGGAATGTCGTCACGCGGCCGAGAGACATCGCCGCGCCGTTCTGTTCCTTGACCGCGCCGAGATAGGCGAAATAGGTCCATTGAACGGCCTGCTTGGCGTCCTTGGCCGGGCCGGAAATGTCGTAGCCGTAGCGGGAGGCCATTTCCTTCAGGTCCGCAAGGGCACGGATCTGGTCTGTCAGCTCCTCGCGGGCGCGAATGACCTCTTCGCTCATCAGGACCTCATCGAGGCTTGCCTGCTGGGCCTTTTTGTCTTCGATCAGGCGATCGACCCCGTAAAGCGCGACACGGCGGTAATCGCCGATGATCCGCCCGCGGCCGTAGGCATCCGGCAGACCTGTGACAATCCCGCTCTTCCGGGCGGCGCGCATCTCCGGCGTGTAGCCATCGAAAACGCCCTGATTATGGGATTTGCGGTAATAGGTGTACAGATCGTCCACGGACTGATCCAGTTTCTTGCCGTAGGCTTCCAGCCCGCTGGCCACCATCCGTACTCCGCCGGCCGGCATGATCGCACGTTTCAGCGGCGCTTCCGTCTGAAGCCCGACAATGGTTTCAAGATCCTTGTTGATGTATCCGGCGTCGTGAGACGTCAGAGATGAAATCACGGACGTATCGGCGTCAAGCACCCCGCCGGCATCACGTTCTTTTTTGAGGAGTTCGCAGACTTCGTCCCAGAGCCGGGTCGTCGCCGCCGTCGGTCCCGCGAGGAACGCGCCGTCGCCGAGATAGGGCGTGTAGTTGCGCTGGATGAAATCGCGCACGTCGATTTGATGCTGCCATGCTCCGGCAACGAAACCTTCCCAGCAATTCGCGGGGGTATTGCCCTCTCCCCAAAGGCCGGAAGGCGTGGCGGTTGTTTTGCTATGAGCTGAGCACATGAAATCCTCCGATTCGTTTGAGTGCCAATAAGTGCAAACACAAGAAATTCGTTATCCTGACCCGGTGTAGCAGCAATTCGTTACCTAATCGTTAACGGGCCGTCTGCGCATACGTCCGCGCACACATTTATATACCCTTCTATTTTAGCAAATCCATAGACAGGAAACAGCAAGAAAAACACAAAAACAGCAAAAATTTTTGACATAAATCAAATTTTAAAGCCACCAGCACTTCTGCGGCTTAATAATGCCGGAAGGCGCTTGCGGAAGGTCCTGTGTGGCTTGCAGCGGCGTGGGCTTTTGAAATACTGTGGCCTATCGCGCCTAAGACATGTGCGCAGGCGCTATCATATTCATCAACGGGCGCAAAATGCTCGGGCCCGCGCTCGAGGACGTCATAAGGGCGGTTTTCAGGATTGGCCAGAACGCCGAGCGTCAGAAAGAGATAATTCAGCCCCCGGACGATACGCGGTCGCTGACGCGCTATGGGTGTGTCGTCTTCCGGCGCAAGATGCATGTGAACGCTTGTATGGTGAAGATTTTCGGCCAGACGATTCATCGCGAGCTCAAGTGTATGTAAAATCCCGAGAAAAAACAGATCCGCTCTGTTCTGATCGTCCGGCACGGAAAGAATAGCCTCCGCAGGCGAGATTTCTTCCGCAGAGAGGTTTAGATGAAAAGAGGTAAACGACAGGCTCTGCTGCAAAAACTCCATGACCCGGTCAGCCGCCGAGCGGATTTCGTGCGAAAAAGAGAAGCATTTTTTGAGTTCAAGCGTTTGCGGGTCGAAGCGGACGGTATCCGATAAATGCCTTCTCAGAAGACACGGGAAGTCCGACAACAGAATCTTTAAAATGCCGATTCCGGCGCGCTGCCCCGCAACATAGCAGAAATGCATATGTTTGATGTTTTCGAGATTCCGGCGTTTTTTGTCCGGACGAATCTCCATAAGTTCAGCGTCCTGCCTCGCGAGAACGCCTTCCAGCCACGGCGGATAGATCGACATGCGCAGAAAACCCCTGTCCGGTTTTTGTTCTTTTTATAAGAGCCCCTGCAGGGGCTGTATATTATGTCTTTATCTTTCTGTTTTTATCTCTTCACATATAAAAGTCAACAGAAAATAAATGAACCCACGGCTACGAATCCGGGTTAACGCCCTCCCTTGAACCGCCGGATAAGGGGCCGGGCGCCATGAGCCGAATAAACACCTTATTCGGCTCATGAGAGAAAAAATATATAACTGGCAACAGGATGACTGGCCGCATTTCCGCTACGACCTTGCCGCGGCTGAAGACCTGTTGTTTAAATTTACCGAGCGGATCGGGCGGGCGATTGCCGAAAAGGCTCTGTCCCAGGGGATCGGGCGTCCGGTTTTACTGAGCTTGTCCCGAACGATCGCCCGGCACAGAAACGCTTATTACGATGCCCTGAAGCAGGCGCAAAGATCGAATGATTTGACGGACTGGATATTCTATTTCGTCCGGACCGCCTATGATGCACAGGTCGAGGCGGAAGAGCAAATCGAATTCATTCTTCAAAAATCGCGCTTTTTCGATCGGTACAAAGACAGGATCAACGACCGGCAACGTCGCGTGCTAGAGCGGATGCTGGAAGACGGTCCGCACAGTTTCGAAGGTGGTATGAGCGCGAAGAAATATGCGGCGATCACCCATGTCTCAAAAGCAACAGCCACGCGGGACCTTCAGGACCTTGCCGCAATCGGAGCTCTGATCCCCGTCGGCGGCGGACGCAGCACGCGGTATGAGGTGGCACTCGCCGGAAGTAAAAAAAACTGACGGGCACACAGCATTTCCATGGTTAGCCTCAGCTATGGATAAGATATTATAAATCAACGTCATCCCGGCGAAAGCCGGGATCCAGAGAGTTTAAAAATCTTTTCACCACGAAGCCGCAAAAAGCGCAAAGTATACGCGAAGCGAATTATTCTTCTTCGTGATTTTGTGTTGAAAATACTGGATCCCGGCTTTCGCCGGGATGACGGTTGGTTCCAATGTATTCGCAATTCATGCTTATCCATAGTTCAGGTATGGTTAAGCCAAGACGCCTGCAGAACAACAGGTTGGACAGCGGAGCATTCCTCCCCTTGCCTCTGACGGCGGTATGACTACATTAAAGCGCATGAAAAAGATCGTCTGTGCCCTGTTTGTTGTGTTTATGTGTATCTGCGGGCCCGTGCGGGCCGACGCGCGCGCGGTTGTTCCCGGATCCGGGAGCGAGATCAAACTTTCTTTCGCGCCGCTCGTGAAAAAGATTGCCCCGGCCGTAGTCAATATTTATACGAAGCGGACAGTTCGCGCGCGCGTCGCGCATCCGTTTATGAACGACCCTTTCTTTAACCGCTTTTTTCAGGATTTCGGGGCGGGACGCGGCGGGGGTGGTTTTGGCGGGCTGACCCGGGAGCGGGTCCAGCAAACCCTCGGCTCCGGAATTATTATCGACCGGGACGGGATCGTCGTGACAAACGCACATGTCATTGACGGCGCACAGGAAATCACCGTCATGCTGGCCGACGGCCGGGAATTTGCGGCCGAGCTCGTTGTGTCCGACCCGCCGTCGGATCTTGCGCTCCTGCGCATGGACACAGGCAGCCTGAAAGACGAAGACCTGCCGTTCGCGCCGCTCAAGCCGAGTGAGACGCTCGAAGTCGGGGACCTCGTTCTGGCGATCGGCAATCCGTTCGGTGTGGGGCAAACGGTGACATCGGGGATCGTTTCGGCACTGGCGCGCTCCTCCCTCAATATCAATGACTTCAATTTCTTCATTCAGACGGACGCCGCGATCAATCCGGGGAACTCCGGCGGCGCGCTCGTGGATATGAGCGGCGGGGTCGTGGGGATCAATACGGCGATCTATTCGCGTGACGGCGGGTCGCTCGGGATCGGCTTTTCGATCCCCTCGGAAATGGTCGCCGCGCTGCTCGCCGCCGAGAAAAGCGGCCGGATTGGCGCACGGGGCGTCACGCGCGCCTGGCTGGGAGCGACGGCACAGAAAATCACGTCCGAGATCGCCGAGACGCTGGGTCTTTCCCGCCCGCAAGGGGCTCTTGTCGCGGGGGTCTCCCCCTCCGGGCCGGCCGCAAAAGCAGGCCTGAAAACAGGAGATGTCGTGACGATGGTCGAGGGGAAGATCGTCCGGGATCCCGCGGAGATGCATTATCGCTGGGCGATGATCCCGGTCGGTGAAACGGCGGAATTTACAATCCTTCGCAAGGGGAAAGAGCGGACGCTCAAAATCGCGGCGATTTTACCGCCTGACCAACCGGACAGGGAGACAACGGCCCTTGACGGACGCCATCCACTCTCCGGTGCGACGGTGGTTAATCTGAACCCCGCCGTCCGGGTCGAGATGGATATGGATCCGGCAGACGAGACGCCGGGCGTTGCCGTTACGCACGTCGCGCGCGGCACGCCGGCCGGCCGGATCGTCGCGCCCGGAGATGTGATCCGCACGGTCGGGGAAGAGGCCGTTCATAATGTGAAAGACCTCAAAAAAGCTCTTGAAAATATGCCCCGCAACAATGTGTGGTCGTTCTCGATCGAACGCGACGGCGCGCTCAGAAACGTGATCGTGCGGTGATTTTTCAACAGAATATGTTCAACGTCAGGGCTTATTTTTCGGCCGGGGGGAGAGCGTTCTGTAAGTTATAATCCCTTTTTCCGCCAGACTGTGCGCAGCGGCAATTCCGTGGGTATCGCGGCAGTCGTTCGGATTGCCGATCTGCAACCGCGTCAGGCCCGCGCCTACGGCGTTGACCTGTTCCCGGGACGTCGGCATGCGCGAGGAATAGACGAATTGCGGGTTGACGGCCAGACCGTGGCGCCGTGAGCGCATCATGACCCGGTTCAGCGGCTCCAGATAATAGGAATATTTCTCCCCGGTCTTCTCCAGAAGGGCGGAATCCGTCTCGCGGGTAAGGCCGGGCACCGGATGAGTGGACGCCCGGATGACAACCGGCGCGCCGTCGGGATCATGTGCGGCGGCGAGGGCAAAGGGCGTGCCTTCGTAAAACGCATGCGCATCGGCAATCGCTTCGTGAAATCCGCGTTTTCCGGCGGAGCAGGACAGGATTTGCGCCGGATTGTCTTCCGGCGGCGTGTAATCCGGAGAAATCTCGAGGATCGGCGTGATGCTCCGTTCTTTGCGGCGAATCTCATAGACGGAGATCCCGGCGACTTCACAGATATACATCGACATGTCTTCGAAATGTTCATTGCGCCGCCGCGAAAAATCCTTGTCGAACCCCTTGTGATCGATATAGATCGCGCGGATGCCGGCCTCTGCCATGTTTTTGGCGCAATTTGGACAGAACGGATCGGTGATAAAAACCCGCGCGCCGCCGCTTTTGGGCGCGTTCAGGATACAGGCCGTCTCGGCATGGATCGTGCCGCTCGCATTGCCGATCCGCCGGTCGGGGCCGATCCTCTTTAAAATGGGAAGCGGCCAGTAATTCGTATACGCGACGCTGAACGGGTGGCCGCTCGGCCCGTCTCCGGCCAGAGCCGCGGCGATTTTGTTCACGGGATGCGCGCTGTCGTTCACGATATCGACGGCGGATTGCATAAGCTGGTATGGGTCCATGATATCCTTCGGATCGAAAAATGTGCGGGTTCCGCGCAACACGGCGATTTTATCGGAAACGGCGGGACAGAACAACCGCAAGGCTGGTCATGACCGGCCGGTGCGTTATATTGGATCCGGATATCAAAACCAAGAGGTGCCCCATATGACCGATTCTTCCTCTTCCCATGATTATGACGTCGTTGTGATCGGCGGCGGGCCGGGCGGCTATGTCTGCGCGATCCGCTGTGCACAACTCGGCTTCAAAACGGCGTGCGTTGAAAAACGGGACGCGCTCGGCGGGACTTGCCTGAATGTCGGCTGCATCCCCTCCAAAGCCCTGCTTGCGGCCTCGGAAAAATATCATGAGGCAAAGGACGGCGGGCTTGCCGCGTTCGGCGTGAAAACCGGAAAGGTCGCGTTCGACCTGAAAGCGATGATGGCGCATAAGGACAAGGTCGTGGCGGACAATACGAAAGGAATCGAGTTCCTGTTTCGCAAGAACAAGATCGAGTGGCTCAAGGGCGCGGGATGTCTTAAGGGGCCGGGCGCGCTCGAGGTGGACGGCAAGCCGTATACGGCAAAACATATCGTGATCGCAACAGGCTCGGAGAGCGTGCCGTTGCCGGGGATAGCGGTCGACGAGCAGAAGATTGTGTCCTCGACAGGGGCCCTGACGCTGGAGAAAGTCCCTCACAAACTGGCCGTGATCGGCGGCGGGGCGATCGGGTTGGAGCTTGGCTGTGTCTGGGCGCGCCTCGGGGCGGAGGTAACGGTTATCGAATACCTGGACCGGATCCTGCCGGGGATGGACCGTGAAATCTCGAAAGAAATGCAAAAACTCCTCGAAAAACAGGGGCTGAAATTCCGCCTCGGGACGAAGGTGGACAGTGCCAAAGCCTCTGCCAAAGGCGTCCGGATGGAGATAGCCTCCGCCGCTTCTTCTGGCGGCGATCCGGAAACGGCGGAGACGGATATCCTGCTCGTCGCGGTCGGGCGGCGGCCCTATACCGCCGGGCTCGGCCTCGAAGCGGCCGGGGTCGCGCAGGACGAACGCGGCCGGATCCCCGTCAATGCGCGCTTTGAGAGCAATGTGCCGGGGATCTATGCCATCGGGGACGTGATCGCCGGGCCGATGCTGGCCCACAAGGCGGAGGACGAAGGCGTCATCCTTGCCGAAATGCTGGCCGGGCAAAGCGGGCATATGGATTACGATCTCGTCCCGGGCGTCGTTTATACCGCGCCCGAAGCCGCGCAGGTCGGCCGGACGGAAGACGCGCTCAAGGACGCCGGGATTGCCTATAAATCCGGGAAATTTCCATTTTCTGCAAACGGCCGGGCGCGGGCGATGAACGCGGCGGACGGCTTTGTGAAGATCCTTGCCGATGCCGGAACGGACCGCGTTCTGGGCGTTCATATCATCGGCCCGGAGGCCGGAACCCTGATTGCCGAGGCCGCGATCGCGATGGAGTTCGGCGCGTCAAGCGAGGATATCGCCCGGACCTGTCATGCGCATCCGACGCTGGAGGAGGCCGTCAAGGAAGCGGCTCTCGCCGTCGGCGGCCGCCCGCTGCATACCTGAGAAGGGTTGGTTATGAGGGGGATCTCTGATGCGCGTGCGGTTCCGGATGGGATGTCATGCTCTCCAGAATCCGGATGGAATCCCGTTCGTATTCGCATGCACGGGAAATTTCGCTCTGCGCAACATTGAGTTCAATTTTGGCTTGTTGAAAGAGTTTTGTCATGGCATCTGTTATGACCTGTTTTTCCTCAGGATCTCGGGACTCAAGCATATGAAGATTTAAAATCCAGCAGAGATGAAGATCGGTACGCCGGAGCGTATTATGCGCAAGATTCAGATATGCTCTGGAGATCATGGCGGACATCTCCGCATGTCTAGAGCGGGCGCCGGAAGGGGAAAGATAGGGTTCTAATGGCGCTTCAGAAAAAGGATGAGGAGCGCCCTTCGTCGCTGCGAAGAAAATTTGTCTGACATTCAATAAATCTGCCAAGGCATCTGTGGTGCCCATCTGTTTATCTGCAATGTCATCATTACAGGAAAACAAGCCACGATTTTTCATGAACGTGACCATTGCGTTGAGCATATTAAGAAGCTGTTCAACCTCTCCATCAGGGGGTACGGGTAAGTTTTTCCCCAGAATGTGCTCAAGCCTGTCGTGAAAAATTTCGGTGCCGGACAGCGTTGTTTTGTAAAGGCTTGCAAGATGTCCGTGCGCCATCAGCCAGTCGGCATGCGAGAGATGGAGATCGATCAGATTGTGCAAAATGTCGGTGGCGCTATCGCTGATCTCTGCCAGTTTTGTATCCAGACGCTTTCCGCGCATCTCCGGGGAAAGAACGGAAGAAAGGCTCCGGCGGTCCTTGATAAACGCCCGGACAACAGGAGAGTCAAAGTCTTTTCGCGAAACACCGGCCAGACAGGCGGATAATTCATCGAAAAGTGCCCCGGCCGCGCTTTTCATGGCCCGGATATCTGCCAGAATGTCATCTGTCATATGTACGCAGTGTCCCTAGTTTTCTTTTTTGATTACATAATGCTTTTGTAAAAAAAAAACAAGGAAATTTTTAGGCAGGGCTTCGAACCGGGTTAACAAGCGCGCCTTTTTGCAGGGGCTCCTGCAGGTTATTTGTTCAGAATTTATAGTCTTTCGCGATAAAAATTGTATACCTTCATTGTCATTGCGAGCGACCGGAGGGAGCGCGGCAATCCAGTAAAACTCTGGATTGCTTCGTCGGGGTTACCCCGCACCCTGGGCCTCCGGGACGGGAACGCCGTCATCGCGGTACTGATTCAGTTTGTTCCGGAGCGTACGGATGGAAATGCCGAGGATGTTCGCGGCATGGGTCCGGTTTCCAAGGCAATGGTCGAGCGTGTTCAGGATCATATCTCGCTCGACGTCGGCGAGCGAGCGTCCGACAAGGGAGTCCACGGCGCCGGGATTGTTGACGGAAGCGGGCGGCGCAGACGGCGCGGATGCGGGCGCCGGAGGGGCAGGGGGGGCTACGGGACTTGATTCTGTGAGCTGAACGGCTTCCGTCTCGATGTCGTCCTCAAGAGAAACCAGAATGGCGCGGTGCATCGTATTTTCAAGTTCCCGGATATTGCCGCGCCACGGCGCGCGCTGCATCATTTCGAGCGCGGCGGACGAGACGGGCTTGCGCGGCAGTCCGTTCTGCTCGGCATATTTATCGGCGAAAAAGCGAGCCAGTTCCGGAATATCTTCCGGCCGTTCCCGCAGCGCGGGCAGAGCGAGATTGACGACGTTCAGGCGGAAATACAGGTCTTCGCGGAAATCGCCCTTGCGGACGCTGTCGTCCAGATTCCGGTTGGAGGTCGCCAGAATGCGGACGTCGACCTTGACGGACTCGTTGCTGCCTACGCGGGTAATCTCACGTTCCTGAAGGGCACGCAGGAATTTGGCCTGAAGCTGCGGATGCATCTCCGAAACTTCGTCAAGCAAAAGCGTCCCGCCGTGCGCTTCCTCGAATTTCCCGAGGCGCCGTGCGCTCGCGCCGGTAAAGGCGCCTTTTTCATGGCCGAACAGCTCGGATTCCAGAAGGTTTTCGGGGATCGCCGCGCAATTCACAGCGATGAACGGACCGTCTTTGCGCTTTGATTTGCGGTGAATATAGCGGGACATAATCTCTTTCCCGGTCCCGGACTCGCCGGTAATCAGGACGGTCGCCTCGGACGGCGCGATCCGGTCGGCCAGTTTGACGACCTTCTGCATGGCCGGAGATCCGGCGATCATCGCGCTGCTTTCCTCTGTCACGGCCTCCAGAATGGCGGCGATCAGATCAGCGTCGGGCGGCAGGGGGACGTATTCTTTCGCGCCTTCCTGAATGGCTTTGACGGCGGAGCGGGCATCGGAGCCGATCCCGCAGGCGATCACGGGGATATGAATGCGCTCGCCGTTCAGACGCTCGATAAACGCACCGATCTTCAGCTTGACATCGATCATGACGAGATCCGCGCCCTTGCCGTTGAGAAGCGCGCCCATTGCCTGATCAACGTCTTCGCAATGCACGACCTTCGCGCCGCGCTGCAGGGCGATTTTTCCTGCCGTGCTGATATATCCCTCAAGATTGCCGATGATCATCAGGCGCATCGTCGTTGTGTCTCCATTCTTACTGGATTAATCAAAATAGCGGATCCGCTTTTCAGGAGGAAGTTTGGCGTTGAGGAGCATCTCCAGCCGTCTTGGGTTTTCCTGTTTGGTGATGGAGGTCATCGCGATCAGAATGAGCGTTTTGATCATGATTTCATCCATGGAATTCCGTTCAAGCTTGGCTGCCATAGGTGCGATAATCACGGTCCCGAGAATGGCGCCGTAAAAGGTTGTCAGAAGGGCGACGGCCATTGCCGGGCCGATATTCGACGGATTGTCGAGTTCGGCGAGCATCTGGACGAGGCCGACAAGCGTTCCGATCAGTCCCATCGCCGGGGCGATTTCGGCCGCGCGCTTGAGCATGCCGGCTGCATTACGGTGACGCTCGCTGAGTGTATCGATCTCCTGTCCCAGAAGGCGGTCGATATCGTTCGCTTGATAACCGTCCGTAACGTATTGCGCGGCTTTATGCAGAAAGGGATCTTTCCGGAGCTCGTTTTCGGCCTGAGAGAGGGCGAGGACACCTTTGGACCGGGCGAGGGCGGACATATCCAGAAGAGTCCTTGCCATGGCTGAAGCATCCCGGCTGGAGCGAAAAAACGTCCGCCCGATGATGCCTCCCGACTTCCGAAGTTCGTCTCCGGTGTAGGAAATGGATGTGGACGCCATTGTCCCGAGAATGACGATCATAAAAGACGGCCCGTTGAGGAAATTGGCGTTGCTCTGGCCGATATAAATCGCGGCGGCAATGAGGCCCAGCGCAAATATAAGCCCGAAAAACGTTGCAAAATCGAACGAAACAAGTGGCGGGCGGACATGAATATTGACCGGGCCTGAGGGAACGGCGCTTTGTGCTGTGTCACTCATAACGGGCGATCCTGTTGCATGTTAACGTCATCTTTTTATACATTTGCGCACTGTTAATTTCTATCCGATTTTACAATCTCTGTCATTGTGACGCCGAGTTTGTCGTCAACAACAACGACTTCTCCCCGGGCGACAAGACGGTTATTCACGTATATATCTATAGGTTCGCCGACTTTCCGGTCCAGCTCGACTACGGCGCCCCGCCCGAGTTTCAGAAGCTGGCTGACCTGCATTTTCGAGTGGCCGAGAACGGCAGAAACCTGTACCGGAATATCGTATATGGCCGTTACGTCACTGGCCATCGGCTCGCCGGGTGCATATTCGCGTTCTTCTTTTTGCTTCGGCGGTTCGTCGCCTTCGATTTCCGCGTAGTTGACTTCCTGACTTTCGGCAACAGCCGCGTCGGCGTCCGCGTCGTCCGAGGACAGCGTTTCCGTTACGTCTTGGTTTTCCGTGTCGTCACTCATCCTTTAATTCCCCCGGTTCTATCTGATTTTCCGATGGCGTGCTTTTGTTGTCGTCCGTTGCCGCTGTATCCTCATTTTGCGGGCTATCGTCGGTAAACGCAAGGTCTCTCTCTGCGTCTTCGGGCGGCTGAGGCTTTTTTTCAAGATCGTCAAGCCCGAAACCACCGATTTCGCACAGGCGTTTGAGAATTTCCTCCGCCAGATCATCTGCATGCCGGATCATGCCGCCGTCGCTCCACGAAATTTCAATATCTCCCGGGCCAAGATCCGGATTCCCGTGTATGTCCAGATCCGGTATGGCGCCGATTGTGGCGGGAAGCGTAGACGTCAGGGTTTCGATGTCTTTTGTATAATCCGGATGGAGAGCTATCCGGATCTGTTGTTGTTGTAAAGGATCGGCCAGAACGTCGCTCAGGCAGGATTGCAACTCCGCAAAACCATGGCGGGCGTTCAGCGCGGGAAAAAGAATTTTAAACAGAGCCGCTGAAAGCTTCAGGGCTTCCCGTTCGTAGAGTGCGCCCCGTTCTTTTTCCTGAGCGTGAAACAGTTCAAGATTTTGCAACAAACTTGCCAAAAGGTTGGAGACGATTTCTTCCCGGGCGGATTTCGCCTCGGAAATTCCGTCTTCCCGGCCTTTCTGGTAAGCGCTGTTGCTGGCGGACTCAAGGTCGGCTTGGCTGAATGTCGGCGGCGGCGGAAGATCTTCGGAGGCAGGACTGTCTTTTTTCCGTCCGTCCGGTCCGTATTCCTCTTCATCATCAAAATTATTCAGATCGAATAAAAAACGCCGTTCCGAAAAAGCTTTCGTCGACGAGTCCATATCCGCCGCGCTGCTTTTTTCTTCTTCGTTATTTTTCTTTTTTTCTTTTTCCTCTACGGTCATCGGCGTCAAATACCAGATAAGAGATATATAATACGAAAAAACAACAGGATAAACAGGGGCGGGATCAGTAGATCAACTCGTCTTCTTCTCCGCCTGCCGCAATAACAATTTCCCCTCTGGCCTCGAGATCTTTTGTGACATTGACGACATATTGCTGAGATTCCTCGACCTCTTTCAGACGTACAGGGCCCATGGCGCCCATGTCTTCTTTCATGATTTTCGCCGCCCGTTCGGACATGTTTGAGAAGAACAGGTCGCGCAGGGTTTCTGTCGCGCCTTTGAGCGCCATCGGCAGTTTGTCCTTGTCCACGGCGCGGATCAGAGTCTGGATCGACGCGGAGTCGAGTTTTGCCAGATCTTCGAAGGTGAACATCAGGCTGCGGATTTTTTCGGCTGATTCCGGTGCGACTTTCTCAAGCTCTTCCATAAAACGGCTTTCGACCGAGCGCTCGAGCGAGTTGAAGATTTCGGCGATCAATTCGTGAGAATCCTGACGACTTGTCCGGGCGAGGTTCGACATAAATTCTGCACGGAGCGTTTTTTCAACCTCTTCGAGAACTTCTTTCTGGACGGCTTCCATCCGAAGCATCCGGTTGATTACTTCAAGCGCGAATCCTTCCGGGAGGAGAGCGAGAACGCGGGCGGCGTGATCGCTGGAAATTTTAGACAAAACAACGGCAACCGTCTGGGGATATTCTTTCTGGAGAAAATTTGAGAGAATCTCTTCGTTTACATTTCCGAGTTTTTCCCACATGGTCCGTCCGGCCGGACCGCGGATTTCCTCCATGATCTGGGAAACCTTGTCTTCACCGAGAACCTTGTTCAAAAGACGTTCGGTCGAATCGAGCGTACCGACCAGCGCGCTGGTCGAACTCATTTGTTCGGCAAAATCGACAAACAGGCGCTCGACGACGGCGGCATTGACTTTCCCGAGATTGGCCATAGTCTGGGAAAGCTCCATGATTTCTTCATCGTCCATATGCTCAAAAATCCGGGATGCATATTCCTCCCCCAGAGACAGCAGGAAAATGGCGGCTTTCTCTGGACCGCTCAGGGCCCGGTAATCTTCACGAACACGTATATTCACACTTAATGCTCCCTATCACGATTCCTGATTCATCCAGCTCCGGATGACCGAGACGGTTTCGCTCGGATAGGATTCAATAATATCTTCGACTTTTTTGAGAGAGGAGGCCTTGACCTGCCCTTCCACTCTTTGCATATCAATCATCTCCTCGTCTTCCAGGCCGTTGTCGTATCCCCCCCCGTAGTCTTCCCCGGACGGGCCGGTCAGCGCCGGATTGGCCTGACGGGCGGTCAATAAATCGGTTTCCAGGGCTTCATCGATTTCACTGCCGGATTCTGTGGCCAGAAGGCGGGCGATCATCGGTTGGAGGAAGAGCAGAACGACGAGCACGATCATAATCGCGACGGCAATAATTTCAGCCGCGTCGATCAGTTTTGATTTCTCGAAACCGAAAAGCATGTCTTCTGCAAGAAGCTCGTCATCAACCTCGACTTCGGCAAACTGCATGTTGACGATTTCAATCGTGTCACCGCGCTCTTCATCATATCCGACAGCGGAGCGGACGAGTGCGCGGATTTGCTCCAGTTCTTCGTTTGTCCTGGGTTCGTACGTTCTTTGGATCTCGCCTTCTTCCGTTATCGTTTCCGTATATCGTCCGTCCACAAGAACCGCGACCGACAGGCGTTTAACCTCCCCGACTTCACGAACCATGTTCCGGACCGTTTTGCTGATCTCGTAATTTGTGACTTCTTCAAGGCGGTTGTTTTCGGCAGACGGCGTCTGGTCGTCCAGCAACCCACCGGTTGCGCCGGGCAGGTTATTGCCGACGGTCACGTCTTCGGGCGGCGGTTCGCGTTCAACGTTCGATTCTTCTGTCAATTGAGATGAGCGGATAACGGCGCTGGAGGGGTCGTATATCTCTTCGTTTGTGCTGATCCGGTCGAAATTGAGGTCGGCATTTACGGTCGCCCGCACTTTGCCGTACCCGACAATCCGGGATACAAGTTCTTCTATCTGGCGGATCATCCGGCGTTCGTAGCTCAAGCGCATGTCTTCGGTCTTCATTGCGCTCAAATCATCGCCTTCGCCGACCCCCTGCGCGAGAAGCGTCCCGGCCTGATCGATGACGGCGACGTTATCCGGTTTCAGTTCCGGGACGGCGGAGGCAACCAGAGACTGAATGGCCAGAATTTGCTGGTTGTCAACACGGTTTCCCGGGCGGATTCCCAGAAAAACGCTCGCCGAGGACGGACGCGATTCGCGGCTGAACAACTCTCTTTGAGGCAGGACGAGATGGACGCGGGCGCTGCGGATCTGCTCCATGGACGAGATCGTTCTGGCCAACTCGCCTTCCAGTGCGCGGACCTGGTTGACGTTTTGAACGAAATTTGTTGTGCCGAAGCTTGTTTGCTGGTCGAAAAGTTCGTACCCCATCGAGCCGCCATTCGGAAGGCCGTCTTGTGCAAGAAGAAGACGCGCTCGCCCGACTTCATCTTCCGAAACCATGATTTTTGTATTGTCCGGGCTGATTTCATAACGAATTTTCGCTTCCTCAAGACGACCGGCAATGGTCGCCGCGTCCGTCCCCGACAGGTCGCTATAGAGTAGTTTGAGTTCCGGAGTGGTAACCCGAAAAGAAATGAATACGAAAAACAGGAGGAGACCGAGCATAACGGCGCCCATAATGGCCAGCCGTGCCGGACCGAGCTGTTTGACGGTTTCCATTAATGTATTCAACGTAAAATCCTTTTTTTGACGGACACGAAACTGTTTTGAAGAATTCGTTTTAGAATCAGGCAGGCAGCGAATCGATCAAAAACCAAAGTCGCTTCATTAGACTTTAATGTTTTTTTGGCGCGGGCGCAAATGTCTTGACGTATCAGCTCATCCCCCGTCAAAAAGCCAAAACCAACTTGTCATCCCCGTTTTCAAGCACGACTGTCCGGAAAAAGTTAACGCGTAATCCCGGATACCAGGTCTCG
>JANQFU010000061.1 GCA_028277665.1 Alphaproteobacteria bacterium
CGAAACTCCGGACCTCCGCATTTAAACAACTTTATGACTGGATCCCGGCTTTCGCCGGGATGACGGTTGGTTTTGTCAGCTTTATAACTTATTCTTATCCATAGTTTAGGTTACGTAAACATATTGAGCTGCATTTTTGCCGTTTCGGCCATCATGCCCGGATTCCATGGCGGATCCCAGACCAGCTCCACGGCGACATCCTCAATCCCGTCCAGCGGAAACAACGCCCCCTGAACCATACCGGGCATTTCCTGCGCTACCGGACATCCGGGAGAGGTCAGACTCATCTCGATATAAAGATCCACGTTCCCGTCTTCCCGGTCATGAATCTCGACAAGGTAAATCAAGCCCAGTTCATAAAGATTAACCGGAATCTCGGGATCATAAACATCCCGGAGAGCCGCCACGATATCGCCCCAGCGCGCATGCGCCCGCGGGACGACGCTTTCCGGCGGTTCGGCCAGCGTTTCATATTCCTGCTCGTCATCGGCTCCTGCCGCCGGTGTCGTCGCCGGTGTCGGTGTCGTCATGCCAGAATCTCCCGCGCCTTGTCCAACGCCTCAAACAGGCAATCAAGGTCCTGCTCTGTATTATAAAGTCCGATCGAAGCCCGAAGCGTGCCTTCCATTCCGAAACGCGCCATTAACGGCATACAGCAATGATGCCCGGCGCGCACGGCCACGCCGCATTTGTTGAGGATCATCGCCGCATCGGCATGGTGAACCCCCTCGATGTTCAATGCAAGAATCCCGGTTTTATGAGCCGCCCGCCCGGTCAGGCGGAGCCACGGCCGCGCATCGATCCGCGCCAGCGCATCCTCCCGCAGCGCATCCTCCGCCCGGGCAATCGTATCCATCCCGATTTCATCAAGAAAATCCAGCGCCGCCTCAAGCGCGATCACCTCGGCAATCGGCGGGGTTCCGGCTTCAAACCTTTGCGGAGGCGGCTGAACGCGCACGCCTTGCACGCTCACCGTTTCGATCATATCCCCCCCGCCGAGGAAAGGCGGCATGGCCGCAAGACGATCCCGCCGCCCGATTAATGCACCGATTCCGTTCGGCCCATAGAGCTTATGCCCCGTAATCGTATAAAAATCCGGAGAGAATTGCTCAAGCGGTTGAACGGAATGGACGGCGCCTTGCGCCCCGTCCACGCCGATCACAATCTCCGGATAAACCGCACGGGCCCGCCGCACGATCTCTCCGACCGGATTGACCGTCCCCAGAACATTGGAGATATGCGTCACGCCCAGATATTTTACCCGCCGGGATAAAAGAGATTCCATCGCCGCAAGATCAAGATCTCCATCGTCATCAACAGGGATCCATTTGATCGTAAACCCGATCCGCTCTGCGAGGAGCTGCCACGGCACGCTCGAAGAATGATGCTCCATCTGCGTCAGAAGGATTTCATCGCCTTCCTTCAGATTTTCCGCCCCCCAGCTTTGCGCAATCAGGTTCATCGCCTCGGTTGCGTTTTTGGTAAACACGGTCTGGTACAGATCGGGATCCGCCCCCAGAAAGCGGAGCACACGCCCACGCACAGCCTCAAACCGCGTCGTCAGATTTTGCGAAAGGTCGTAAAGCCCGCGATGGATATTCGCGTAATCCCGCGCATAAAGATCCGTGATTGCCTGAATCACGCAATCCGGCTTCAACGCACTCGCCGCGGAATCGAGATAGACAAGCGGCCGCCCGCTCATCCGGATCTCACCGGAGAGCATTGGAAACCGCGCACGCCATATATTTTTTTGATCAAGGTTAGATAGCTTCATCGTCTTCAGACCGTAGCGCAGATCACCACGAAATGAAAATCATTATTGGGAGTGTCACGGCAATCGCTTGAAGTTATGAATACTGAATACAAAAAGAACATAAACCATTCAAAAACATACAAAACCGTCATCCTCTGGCTTGTCCAGAGGATCCATTTCGAAGCCCGCGCGAGCGGATGAATGGATCCTCCGAACAAGTCGGAGGATGACGAAATTAAATTATATCAAAATGTTAGTGTAATCGAATTTTTTTCAAGCGATTACCATGTTGGGAGCGCTTCTCGATCAAATATCAATCAGCAAACGCTGAGGGTCCTCAATAGCATCCTTGATCCGGACAAGGAAAGACACGGCTTCGCGCCCGTCGATAATCCGGTGATCGTATGACAGAGCCAGATACATCATCGGACGCGCCGCAATCGACCCGTCCGGCATCACCATCGGACGGCTCTGGATCTTATGCATTCCGAGGATCCCGGATTGCGGGGGATTCAGAATCGGCGTCGACATCAGGGATCCAAACACTCCGCCATTGGTAATCGTAAACGTCCCGCCGCGCATATCTTCCATCGAAATGGCCCCTTCGCGCGCTCTGGCCCCCATATCACTGATATTTTTCTCAATCCGGGCCATCGTCTGCCGTTCCGCATCCCGCACGACCGGCACAACAAGCCCTTGCTGTGTCGAAACCGCCACGCCGATATCGTAATAATTTTTATAGACGATATCACCGCCGTCAATCTCGGCATTCACAGCCGGAAATTCTTTGAGGGCCTGAACGGCCGCTTTTACAAAGAACGACATAAACCCGAGTTTAACGCCGTGCTTTTTCTCGAACGCATCCTTATACCGGCTGCGCAAATCCATGACCGCCGTCATATCGACCTCGTTAAAGGTCGTCAGCATCGCCGCATTATGCTGCGCCTCTTTCAGGCGCGTTGCGATACTCTGGCGCAAACGGGTCATCCGGACACGCTCTTCCCGCGGCCCGGCCGCCGCGGCGTCCGTGTCCTGATCTGAAAGCGGATGCGTCCCGATCAATTGGTGCGCCGCACTGTGCGCGGCATCCGGAGCGGTCTCTTTCCCCTTAACATTATCGTTTTCACCGCGTTTCGCGCCGCGCGTATCCAGATGCGCCTGCACGTCTTCTTTTGTAATCCGCCCGCCTTTGCCGGTTCCGTTAATTTCGGACGGATCAAGGAAATGATCTTCGACCATTTTCCGCACAGCCGGAGAAAGTTTCGGATCCGACGCGGCCTCTTTCGGTTCAGGGGCAGGTTCAGGAGCGGACTCCGGCTTCGGCTCCGGCTCCGGCGCAGGAGCCTGCCCGCTGCCTTCTCCAATCTCGCCGAGCAGCGCGCCAACCTCAACGTTCTCCCCCTCGGCGACGGCAATCTTGCCCAGTGTCCCTGCTGCCGGCGCGTTAACCTCAAGCGTGACCTTGTCGGTCTCCAACTCCACAAGCGGCTCATCCATTGCAACAGAATCGCCTTCCGCCTTGAGCCATTTGGCAACAGTCGCCTCGGTCACGGACTCCCCAAGCGTCGGCACAATAATCTCGGTCATTCAGATATCTCCTGATCAGTTCGGCACATATAATACCACCTGTATAATCTGACCCGAAGGATAGAGAAGGTCAATCTCCCCACCCAATGAAAATCGAGATCAAATCCAAAATAGAATGCGCGGGCATGGAAAAATTTTAAAATTGATTTCGATCAAAAAGAATAAGAGGCAGCTTGGATATGATCCCTCCCATGTCAGACATGCTCTATAACAAAATGAAAAAGCTGCAAGCCGTGCCGGGATATCTCTTTGCGCCGCTCCCGCTTTTGTGTGTCCAGCCCGCTCTGGACCGAATCGTCCGCCATGTGGCCCGCACACATCCAGAGCTTTTCGAACGCCTGGGCGACAACGCAGACAAAACATACCTGATCGACCCGGTAAACCTGCCCTTTGCGATGGTCCTGCGCCCAAACCCGGACACACCGGGCCTGACGGCCTGCCGCAGGCGGAATGCGCCCGTATGCGACACAACAATCCGGGGGTCTCTTTTGCGCCTGATGGCCTTGCTCGACAGCGCGGAAGACAGCGATGCCATGTTCTTTTCACGCTCAATCAAGGTCGAGGGCGACACAGAAGCCATCGTCGCGCTCCGCAACGCCCTTGACGATATGGACGAAAGTCTGCTCGATATCTCGGTCGAGGCGTTTGCGCTGCTCCGCGCCCCGGCGCGACTGACATTACATGCGCTCAGAAAAATGGAAACGCGAATTCATGCCTGAAACGCCCGACCAGAACGCCAACGATAACGCGGCCCTGACAAAACCGGAGCTTGTCTGTCCGGCCGGAACGCCGGCCATGCTGCGCACCGCCGTTGATGCCGGTGCGGACGCCATTTACTGCGGATACCGGAACGCAACGAATGCCCGGAATTTTCCGGGACTGAACTTCTCGCCCAAAGAGCTGGGGCAGAGCATTGCCTACGCGCATGACAAGGGCGCACAGGTTCTGGTCGCCGTCAATTCCTTCCCGCCCGCGGGAGAGATGGACCTGTGGAAAGAGGGCGTGGATACGGCCGCCGAACTGGGTGCGGACGCGCTCATCGTTGCGGATTACGGCGTCGCCGCCTATGCCGCGCAAACACATCCCGGCCTGCGCCTGCATCTGTCCGTACAGGGCGGCGCGTCATCACCCAATGCGATCAAATATTTCTGCCGGGAATTCGGCATTCGCCGGGTCGTTCTGCCGAGGATTTTAACCGTCGAAGAAATTCGCGGCATTCATAAACAAATCCCTTGCGAGATCGAGGCTTTTATCTTCGGCAATATCGGCGCCATGGCGGAAGGCCGCTGCTCCCTGTCGAATTACCTGACGGGGGTCTCTTCCAATATGGATGGGGCCTGCTCCCCGGCCAGCCACGTCCGCTACGAAGAAGACCCGCGCGGTGACCTGCACATCCGCCTCGGCGGGCGGGAGATCGATCGGTTTACGCCGGGACAGACCCCCGGCTACCCGACGATCTGCAAGGGGCGATACACCACCCCCTGCCGGGATGAGCCTTATTACGCCTTTGAAGAGCCGGTCAGCCTGAACCTCTCACGCCTTCTGCCGGACATGATGCGCGCCGGAGTCACGGCCCTGAAAATCGAAGGCCGTCAGCGCAGCCGCGCCTATGTCCGCGATGTTGTCGGGGCCTTCCGCCGCGCCGTGGACGACATCATGGCCGGGCGCGACCCGCACCTTGCGGACCTCGTCGCCCTCACCGAGGGCGGAAAGGAAACGCAAGGCCCCTTCGCAACAAAAGCATGGAGGTAACAAGATATGTCGCAAACTCATACCTATACCTCCTCACCTGCCGCCATGAAACTGACGCTCGGCCCGGTCCTGTTCAAATGGGAACCGGAGACCTTCCGGGACTTTTACTTCCGCATGGCGGATGAAAGCCCGGTTGAGACCGTCGTCCTCGGCGAGACGATCTGCACCAAGCGCGAGGCTTTCGTCGAGCCGTTCTATCCCGAGATCATCGACCGCCTGACCCGCGCAAAAAAAGAGATCGTCTTCTCGACACTCGCCCAGGTCACAACCCCAAAAAACCGGGCGCACGTCGAAAAAGCCTGCGCCCGCGAAAATTTCCCGATCGAGGCAAACGACCCTGCGGCCCTCTGGCATCTCGACGGCCGGGCGCACCGCCTGGGCCCGTTCATGAATGTGTACAATGAGGGCGCGCTCGATTTCCTTCATGCCAAGGGCGCAACCCATCTTTGCCTGAACCCGGAGCTCCCCAAAACGGCTGCGCGCGTTCTCGCGGCGCGCGCCAAAGAGCTCGGCATGGGCACGGATATTCTCGGCTTCGGACGGTTTTCGCTCTCCCTGTCCGCGCGCTGCTATCACGCCCGCGCGGTAGACAGGCAGCGTGACGCCTGCCGTTTCGCCTGCGACGCCGACCCGGACGGCATGCCCCTGACGTCGCTCGACGGCGAAACTTTCCTGACCGTCAACGGCGTTCAGGTCCTCTCACACAGCTATCTCTGCCTGCTTCAGGAAATCAAAGAGCTTCAGGACATGGGGCTCGGCGCGATCCGCCTGTCCCCGCACAGCATCGACATGTGCGCCGTCTCCCAAATCTTCCGGGACGTCATCGACGGGAAGGTTTCTCCGGACGAAGGAGAAGCCCGCCTGAACGCCATGCCGCTGAAAGGCCCTCTCTCTAACGGGTTTTATCACAAAAAGCCCGGCTGCCAGAAATGCGCGGCATAAGCTAAAAAAGTTGACATAACGCGAAGCCTTGCGCTATATAAACGCTCCGATAATATAAGCCGGAGACGTCATAATGGCGCACGAAACAAACATCGCAGGGTACAAAGCCTGCAGATATACACTCCCCCAAAACCCGGAGTTCAGAGATGGAATCACTGACAGAACAGTATTCATTGCCGCAACGACGCAAAAAGGCATCGCTGTCTTCATTCCCCCGCACCTCCTGAAAGAACTTTGCCCGCCGGGCAAAACGCCGGAAACGTTATTAAATCTGGCAAGAGCAACGTTTTTTCCTCATGAAGACAGATACTTCAACAGACCGGAAAATGCGATGCCTTCCTCAGGAGGAAATTATGCCGTCATTCCCTGGAGCAGGCTCATCGAACTGGAGGCAGAGGAACGCGTCCCGCCAATCCCGAAAGAAATCAAAGATGCCGTTTACCTTCTCTTTCCCCGCATCGCCCGGGAAGATGAACGATACATCGCATCTCTGAACGTCATTGAACGCCTTGCTCTTGGCGGAACGATCACACTCAGCGGATTTAAATTACCGGGAAATAGAAAAAATGAGCTAGACAAATGTGACGCAGGCACGGACGGACAACTCGCCGTTCAGGTCATTACACACCCCGACAAAAAAAGCCCACCCGTCGTACGTTTCTACATGCTGGCCAAACGAGCACTCTCTTCTTTGCTGGCAGACAAAGATATCACCAGAATAGAAACTTTCGCGCAAGGCCTCTCCGACAAGGCCATGCCGGATCTATTGGAAAAAATAGGGTCCGCGCAACTGGTCCTTCTCGGGACAAGAGATCGACGTTATCCACCGATCGCGCTCGTTTCTGACAATCCGGACCCGGCTGTGATCAGGGTTCTGGAATCGCTCCCAACCCCGCCGGAAACCCCGCTCGCCCCCATAACACCGACAGAACATCTTAGCGAATTAAGCGTAAAAGATGCTGTAACCGCATTATCCGCGGCCGTCGACCGGATAAAAGAAACCGTTTTCCGAATCGACATCACCAAAGGGTCGCCTCACGAACCCAAAACAGTCTTCGCAACCGGACGGGAGGATCTGCGAAGAAAAGCGGAGCCTCTCACTGAAATCATCCGCAGTGCTGTACAAACCTTCCCGCCGGGCGAAATGCAGCAGGCCTTCAGCCACGTCGCAGAAAACCCCAATCAAATGGCAATCGTGAGTAGAGATGGAACAACGCCGGAAACACTCATCTTTTCCGGACGGATCGCAAAGGCTCTGGGGATGACGCCTGTATAAAGTTATAGGAACCTCTGTAAATTCCTCTTTTTTCGTCATCCCCGCCTTCGCGCCTTGGTGTCCGGAAAAAAAGGTTAACGCCCCAAAAACCCGCAACCCCGGACAAGCAAAAGCTCCGCATAAGCGGAGGTTTTGTGTAGAGCCGGGGTCTCCTGAGAAAGATCCCGGATATTAAGTCTCACCAAATGAAAACCTTCCGGTTTTCAAGGCGCGCCTAAATTCCGGGATTGCGCGTTATAGTCATTCGCATTTATAGGAACCTCTGTAAATTTCTCTTTTTCGTCATCCCCGCGAAGGTGGGGATCTTTCATTTACTTGTATTTAAAAGATTCCCGCTTTCGCGGGAATGACGATTTTTGTGTTAATGGGGGAGGCTTTTGCAGAGGTTCGTATAGTGATTTCCAATAAGAATAGAACTATGACACCGGCTGCGGATCGGGAGCAGGCAAAAACTGAACGACGGTTGCTCCGCCATCCGGATCGTGCCGCACACCGACGCTTCTCATCCCGCTTGCGAGCGCGCCTTTAATCCCGGAAATATCTGTGAGATCGTACGTCTCCAGATTCTCCGCGGGGCCGTTGTGCCGCGCCGCCCACGGCGTTCCCTCAACGAGGAAGGTCTGCCGCCTGTCCGTATCATTCCGGAGAAGCGCGGAAATCTGAAACCCGGCATGCAGGAACATCAGCAGGCTCTTCCAGTTCGTCACCTCAATCTTGGCATAAAGCCGGTCCCGCCCGAGCGTACCCATCGCCCCTTTCCAGAGGGACGTCAACCCGGAGCCGAGGCCGGAACCCGACTGATACTCCGGATGGACGATAACGCCCTGCGCGATGCTGACATGATCTTTGGGAACGTTCAGATCAATATATTCCAGACCCGTTCCGGGATGATCCGCAGCCGGCATCCGGACCAGCGTCTGGGCAACAAGTTTATCCCCGTCAAAAAACCCGATCGCCGTGCCGCCGCCGTCAAAAAGCGCTTCAAAATCCGTAACCTCTTTACAAAGGATATACCCTTTGGTCTTCGGATCCGCCGCGTCGAGAAACGCCTTCTGAAGAACCGCGATTTGAGGAATATCGTCCCGGCCCATTTGCCGGACGGTGCACATCACGCCGTTCTTCGCCTCAAATGTATCAGGAAGATCAAGAGCCGGAGACAGAGAAGCGCTCTCCGGGGCCATTGTCGTCGTCATCAATGCTGTTGCTGTCATGTGTCGTTCCGCCGTTTTAATTGTTACCGTATCGTTCGTTCTGTTTTTTTACGGTTTCGGCGGGGCCTGTTTTCTTTTCTATATCTCTATATCGTCATTCAGGCTATAAGGTCGTCACGCCGCACCGCAGGGATCGTTTCCCGGCGTCGGCGGCGTCGTGTACAGGTCGTCATCAGGGAGGGCACACACATCTTCTTACACACGCTTTCACTAATATATTCCATATCATAAATAAAAACCGGCGCGCCTGTCAATAGACTTCTTCGTAACTGAGATATTTTGTGACAAGGCGTTTTCATGCCGATTTGGTGCAAAATAGCCAGTCAGGAAAGAGGTCTATTGAAAAAGTTGCGCCAAAATATGCACTCTCATTTTGTTCCGTTGACCGGGTTCCGCCGGTGCCCTAAAAATAGAAGGGAGGGGAAATAAGCCTCTATAACTTTCTTATGCGTCATCCCCGTGAAAACGGGGATCTTTCAGAGATTTGCTTCAGAAGATTCCCGCTGCCGCGGGAATGACGCTTTTACAGGTTGAATGAAAGGAACCGATCTGATGTCCGTACTTGTCGACCGGAATACAAAACTCATCTGTCAGGGATTCACAGGCGCGCAAGGCACCTTCCACAGCGAGCAGGCCATCGCCTACGGCACGAACATGGTCGGCGGCGTGACGCCGGGCAAAGGCGGACAGGAGCATCTCGGCCTGCCTGTTTTTGACACTGTCGCCGATGCCGTCCGGAAAACCGGCGCGAACGCAAGCGTCATCTACGTCCCGCCGCCCTTCGCCGCCGATGCGATTTTGGAAGCGATCGACGCGGAAATCCCGCTCGTCGTCTGTATCACGGAAGGCATCCCGGCACTGGACATGGTCAAGGTCAAACGCACGCTGAAAGGCTCCAAAACGCGCCTGATCGGCCCGAACTGTCCGGGCGTCATCACGCCGGACGAATGCAAGATTGGCATTATGCCGGGGCATATTCACCTGCGCGGCAAAGTCGGAATCGTCTCCCGCTCCGGAACACTGACCTACGAAGCCGTCGCCCAGACGGCCAAAGCCGGGATCGGGCAGTCGACCTGTATCGGGATCGGCGGCGACCCGGTCAACGGCACGAATTTCGTCGATTGTCTGGAGATGTTTCTGGCCGATGACGAAACGGAGGCCATCCTGATGATCGGCGAAATCGGCGGCACGGCAGAAGAAGACGCCGCAGAATTTTACCGGACCGTCAAGACCAGAAAGCCGATCGCCGGATTTATCGCCGGGACGACGGCCCCGCCCGGAAAACGGATGGGACACGCGGGCGCGATCATCTCGGGCGGACAGGGCACAGCAGAATCAAAAACGGACGCCATGCGCGCCGCAGGATTCGTCGTCGCGGACTCACCCGCCGCCCTCGGCGACGCCGTCCTTGCGGCTATGGCGGCCTGACCAAACACAAAGAATAAGAAAGCATACACAACCTGAACTATGGATAAGAATAAGTTACAAAACCGACAAAACCAGCCGTCATCCCGGCGAACGCCGGGATCCAGTATTTTCAGCACGAAGTGCGCGAAGATTGCACGAAGAACACGAAGAAGAAGAATAATTCGCTTCGCGCAAACTTCGTGCTCTTCGCGGCTTCGCAGGGAAGAAATGTTCCAATATGCTGGATCGCCACGATCGCCCATGGCTGTCCGGGAAAAAGTTAACGCATCCAGAATCGCAACCCCGGGCAAGCAAAAATTCCGCGTAAGCGGAGATTTTGCGCAGAACCGGGGTCTTTGGGTAAAGATCCCGGATACCAAATCTCGCCAAATGAAAATCTTCGATTCTCAAGGCTCGATTAAGTTCCGGGATTGCGCCGGGGTGATGTTGGTTTACAAAATTTTATACCGTTTCGCATTCAATAGGTATCAGGGTCGCGACGGCGACCCTGCGCGAAAGCGCGAAGGCTGCGTGCCGTTTGAAAAAACAGAAAGAAAACCAAGGGGAAGATAAAATGGGGGAAGACGACAAATACGATTTTTCGGAACTGTCGGAAGAAGAAACCGCACTGCTGGTCCCGCTGCCCTACCGGGTCGGATATTTCATCAGCGTCTCGGATCAGACCGGCGGAGAAGAATCCGACACGGCGGAACAGGAAGCTCTCGAGACGATGATCACATCCTACGCGCAGGATTACTGCAAATCCGAATTCGTCCAGCGCCTGATGGAACGCACGGTTGCAGACAAAAAAGACTGGGAATCCTGGCAGGAAAACAGCGAGAACGTTCTGGAAGAGTGCAAACGGGTCTGCTACATCCTCAAAGACCGACTCGCCAAAAAAGACTATGACTATTTTCGGATGAACCTGTACGAAATCGGCACAACGGTCGCGAGCATTTTTCAGGAAGAAGACCCTCCTTCAAATTTTGCAGAAAAAATGCAGGACCTTTTTAATATGATTCTCGGACGCAAGCCGCGCATATATCTTCCCGACGGAAGTTACCAGAACGTCGACAACATCAGCATGCTCGAACGCGCCGCTCTCGCCGGCCTCCGCCAGGCCCTGGATTTGAAAAGAGCCGCATAAAAATCCCCGAACGCAACCGTTCGGGGATTTGTTTTCGCTTATAATGCGACTTGCATTTTAGACCATTCCCGTCGGGCCGCCCGATGCGCCCGAATAATCCGAGACCGCTGCTGGATCGGTCGGAGCAGGATCCGGATCCGTATCAGGCGGCGTAGCAGGAATTACCCCCATGCCGGCCACCTGTATCTCACTGCCGGCCACAGCGGCCCGAAATGCCGCAACATTTCGACTGCCACCATGGTCCTGATGCGCACTATCCCATTTGTGCCCCAGCCCCTGCTGACCCAAAGAACCCTCTTGTTCAGTTGCAGGCCACGTATTGGAAAGAGGATAAAGATCCAATTCCTTAATTGCATCCACAGCCTCAAGAAGCGGTTCATTTAGTGGAGCTGGAATACGTTCAGCAAGAAGGTCTCTGGCAGCGTCTGGTTCCATAACAAACATTTCAGGATCAGCACCAGAAACTCTTATACTCACTCCACGCGGATGATTGTGAACAGACACAGTCCTATTGTCAAAATGATCCGCCGTCAGATATCCTTCCTGAACTCCCCCCCCCATAAAAATCTGGACAAAAGTCTCGCCACCGGCATAAGTCGTTCCATTATAAACCTCGGCGTCTACTGGCGGAGGCGGCGGATTTATTTCATTCGGATCAATACTGTAGATCGCCCTGTCCACCTGCATAAGATTCACGTCTGGAGAAGTTTTTAAAATTTTCAATAAGTTCACAGCATCAGAAGGGTTTTTAATAAACACATTTGTAACTACCTGATCTCCATCTGTGACTTTAAGAGAAACCCCTCCGGCGCATGGCCCCCACGGAATATTGCCAATCTCAATTACACCTCTAAGAGAAGCTCCCCCGCCAACATACTCTTTCGCAAAATTTCCATCATCCTTCATAACTTCCATTAAGATCCCTTGCCCCCGAAAAGCCCCCATGTTTTGTGCGTCAATTGATGGCATAGACTTTCTCCTTTTCTTCGTACATTAAAAATCCGTATAATCACGATCTCAGAAAAGGTTTAAAATGTGATTAACATAAAATCTGTATATTTTCATATTTAATTTGGGCGCAGCCTGCCTTACAGAGGTTTCAGATAAAAACAGGACGCCTTTTGGCATTTCCGTGAGCGTGGCGCTGTTGCCCGGGAAAAGCTTAAAACCGCCAAAAGCGCAACCCCGGGCAAGCAAGAATTCCGCGTAAGCGGAGATTTTGCGCAGAACCGGGGTCTTTGGGTGAAGATCCCGGATACCAAATCTCGCCAAATGAAAATCTTCGATTTTCAAGGCTCGATTAAGTTCCGGGATTGCGCCGGGGTTGCCACGTCGGCGTTGCCTCCTTGCAATGACAGATGGAGAAAATTAACCCGAATTCTCTGCCGTGTAGCTGGGAGACACCGAAAAAGAACGCATCCCCTTTACAACCAGGCTATATAATTTTCATATTATTTTAACGGTTTCCGGATAGAATGGGGCATACAAGCAAAACAGAATAACCGGAAAGACCGAAAAAATGGGAGAACATACAGACACCTTCAATGGAGCAGCCGGTGACGGCGAAGACCACAGCATCGGCTTCGATCCTGAAAACATCTCCAGTCTCGGGCCGCGTAACGCAGGAAGAGAACTCGGCTCCCTTCAAATCCCCGGTCACGTATGGCCTGTAGTTGAGGCGGAAATGCTGGCACGATCCAAGCACGAAGAACCAAGCGTTGGCCCGCTCGGAATCCTTTTGGGCAACATACCGACCGGAGAAGGTGTCGCCGAATCTTTAGCGAACAAGTTTCTTTGGAAAGGCCCGGCGACCGCTCTCGCGCGAGTCGCCGGGATGGGCGGAACGTTCGGCGCCAAAATGTTTCAGGACGTCTTGCATGGCATTGGAGATACGACAGAAGCCTACAAGAGAACCATCGACCTTGTCGCAAACAGCGACGATAATCCCGGATTCGCACACGACACATTCAGCCTTTGGGGCAGAGAGTACCAAGCATGGGTTGACGCCACCGGCGAAGGGGATCCTGTCGTTTTTCACACACTTGACGATGAAGAGCGCTGGACCCCGTCTAAGGAAGACCCGAGAAGAGACTCCTATTTCCGGGACGAATACGCTCTCGCCGTAGACGGAATCGTCGCGGAAGCTCAAAACACCGGAGCAAACTACATTGCCGAACATGGGGAAGATGCAATCCCCAAACGGTTGACAGAGCTTGCCGGTGACGGACCAAAAAGCATTGAAACACTCGTCATCGCAGACATCAAAGGGAAAGCACCACCCCTTCCGCCCGTGCCTCCTCCGGGATACAAGGAACCGGAAGATCACGGTCTCTGCCACACCGACCCGAAACCAAACTCTCTGCCCTGCGGAGGATTAAACTAACCTAAACTATGAATAAGAATAAGTTACAAAACCAACCGTCATCCCGGCGAAAGCCGGGATCCAGTCATAGAGTTGTTTAAATGCGGAGGTCCGGAGTTTCGGAGGAGAACTCTGTTTCTGCGGGCC
>JANQFU010000102.1 GCA_028277665.1 Alphaproteobacteria bacterium
CTGCTGACGTTTCCATCTCCTGATGTTTTGGCTATATGTGCCAACAAGGCGTCTATATCCTCCTGCGTTGCCTCGCTGATGCGAACGCTTCTTTCGTTGTGTAGCCGTAACCATAAGGCGGCTTGTTTTAGAGTGTTCATAGTGTTTGCGCGTGTACGCGGACCGAGGCCTTGTTCTTCCAATGCCTGTTCGAATGCGCAGATTTCTTTTGAGATTAGAAAACCATAATATTTGTTCAGAGCGGTTTTCATTTTGATGACGTATGTATCGCTTAATGTTTGAGCTATGTATACATATAATGCGGCTATATCCTCTTTTTTTGCTTCACTGATGCGAACGTTTCTCTCTTTGTCTAACCATATGGCGGCTTTTTTTACAGCGTACATATGGGTTGAGCGTGCATCAGAACTGAGGTTTTGTTTGTCCAATGCTTGTTCGAATTTGTCGATTTTTTCTTTTTCCGCGCCTTCCGGGATTTTCAAAGAGCGTGTTATCTTGGGGAGCGGATTATCCGAACGGATTCCTATAGAGATCAGAAACTCAAAATATCTCCTCAGAGCGGTTTTTTTGTTTTGTATGGCTTGAAGGTTTAGCTGCTCGGTCACAGATGTCAAATATGCATCTATATCCTCCTGCGTTGCCTCGCTGATACGAACGTTTCTTTCGTTGTGTAACCATTCGGCGGCTTGCTGAACATTTTGCGCATATGTTCTTTGTGTGCTCGAATCGCATCCTTTTTTTTCAATGCCTGCCTGAACGCGGTGATTGTTTCTTCTTTTCTAACCCCATTCTTTTCCATAGTTTTTTTCGCCTTCCCGCCTTTTTTCTTTTGGGGCAGTCAGTCCCCGATTGACTTGATTTAATGTGTGATCTGGCATGGGTATTATGCTTCTTTGTTAATTTTTGTTTATTTTTTACATAAACCAATATTTTTTGTCAATGATTCATTGCCGTGTCCACGCCGATCGAGATTCCCGGCAGGACCTGTGTCGTCTTCACGCACCCGAACCGCACTCACATCCCCTTCTCGACAAGGACAAGGATAATAGATGTGACGACGAAGCGGCGACAAATCCATCCCGCATTTAACAAGAAAATTGATCCCGACACTGGCCAGCAGCGCAAGCATAAAAAAAATCATCGCATCTTTGCTGACCGCGCCCCGAGCCAATACTGATCAGTACCCGGCAGCGTGAAAAGGCTTCGGCTGCGGAGGAGGCGGCGGCTCCTGCGCAACCTCCGGCTGTTGTTCATGTTGCGGCTTGAGCAGCCCGTTCAGCTCAAGATAAGCATAAGCACCAATCGGCACGATATTAAATTCCGACGCCACAGGACTGTTCAAAAAATCTTTCAGAGCACCCATTGTTTCACGATGCGGGTGTCCGATGGCAATCGCGCCGCCATTCGCTCTCGCAACCCGGGCCAGAGTCTCAAACTGTCTGCGAATATTTGCCGGATCCCGGGAGTGATCGAGGAAAACGTCCCGTCGAACATAATCCGTGCCGTGACGCGCGGCAGCGTCCCGGGCCATGTCGGCAGCAACCCGTCCAAACTGCCCTGCCGAAATCGTATGAGAGTCAAAAAAGAGGAGGCCGCGACAACGCATTTCCGACATGACAGTATCCGTCACTTGAGGGTCCTGCATCGCAGCGCTGCCCATATGATTATTCATCCCAAGAACAGAAACCCCCAACTCAAGATCGTTCAGCTTTTTCAAACTTTCATCAATCAGCCGCCTGATTTCCCGATCGAACATACCGACCTTGATGGTAGAAGGCTCAAGACCGATCCCTCTTTCCCGATATCTGACAGGTTCCATCGGCATATGAAGAATGACGTCATTCCCGGCATCGCGAGACAATTTAAGATCACCCGGTTCACTGACATCCGGCATATGCGCCGTCGTGATCGCATGCCCTTGCGAAGCGGCGAGAACCCTCTTAACTGAATCATGGCTGACATCGTCAATAACAATAACCAGAAACGGCTTCGCCGGGTCATATGTGACCTGCGTCGCATTGGACGTCCACGCATGCGGATCGGCTCCCGTATCCATACCGCGAAAACACCGAGTTAAGTCCATAAGCAAATCCCCCAAACGAAACATCCCTGGGGATATCTTATGAAAAATTTATTGATTTTATCTTAAGGAATCTCTACAAAAGCCCTAATTAACATAAAAATCGTCATTCCCGCGAAGGCGGGAATCTTTTAGAAACAAAGAATTGAAAGATCCCCGCTTTCGCGGGGATGACGAAAAA
>JANQFU010000045.1 GCA_028277665.1 Alphaproteobacteria bacterium
CACACTGCGCGTCCCGGCCATTTCTCTCTCCCATTGTTGCTGGCTCAACAAGGAAAGTGAATCATTAACTTAGTCGAACGTCAACTTAAATGAAGCGGAGTACTAGTAGATTAGCGGAAATTTCGGGGGCAAACGTCCACTATTTAAACGGTCGTGATTGGGGAGAGAAAAGCACCTCTGAAACTTGGGTGAGAGATCAGTATATTTCTATCGGAGACACAATTCTTGTTCCGAGTTTACTGACCTCAAGGCATCAAAAAAGTGTTGAATTAATGAACGACTATCTTCAAAAGCATGGTATTGAAACCCTTAGTATCGATTATCCTCTGCAGGGGGGCGATGTTATTGTTGATCAGACTCTCGAGAGATTTATCTATGCTGTGGAAGTGGGGAGAGAGAACGCATTTGAGGGTATTGATAAAATAATCTCTGAAGCGACCGGGTTTGAGCCGGTCCGTATAATCAGGAATAACCATCCCATTGAGCGCCCTCCAATAAATCTATCAAATCATTGGGAATATCAAGATCGGTCTCAATCCGTTCAAGCAGACGATTTCTATCATCTGGATACGTTTATGGCGCAGCTCCCAAATGGGAAATTTCTGGTTTTTGCCGACGCTATGGAAGATGATTCTTATGATCGATTGACTGCACTCTATGGCGCCGATCATTTCATTGAGATTCCTCAAGAAGATGCAATTAATTTCGCAACGAATGTCTTCTTTTTGGGAGATATTATGATGACTCCGTATGTTTCTGACGAGTTAAGATCAGTATTAGAACAGGAAGGTCTAACAGTCATCGAAGACCAGCAATTGGGGAAAGATATTTCCTGGGAGCTTCATAATGGCGGTATCCATTGTTTGATGAACACACTTCCATATGAACTGGGACAGCCCCAGTAAGAAACTAATACGACCCGATCAGGACGCTTCGGAGCGTCTTGCGCTCTTCAAGCGCATGACCCGTGCCGAGCGCAACGCATTTCAGCGGATCGTCATTATGCGCCTGAAAACCGATGAGCTTCTGGTTCTGGCTGTCAGCGGCGTATCTACGAAGCGTGCGCTGGCTTTGTACAAGGAAAGATGGGGGATTGAAACGCTGTTCTCCTGCCTCAAGAAAAGAGGTCTGGGCCTTGAAAGTACCCATATGAGCCAGCCGAAGAAAATTTCGACCCTTATCGCCGTGCTCGCGCTTGCGTTCTGCATGGCCTTTAAAACAGGGCGATGGGTGGCGCGACATAGCCCGCCGGCAAGGAAAAATCACGGATACAGGGCAGTGTCACTCTTCGCTCTCGGCCTGAATGCTTTACGAAAACTCTTCGCGGAGCAAAATAACTGTCAAACATTACAATATATTAGCCGTATCCTCTCCGAGCAAAATCCACACAACTTACTGATGAAAAAGGATTTTTATGCATGAGTCGGGTAGTGTTACCCTATCCATTGTTCTATATTATGTTAATTATCTTTTCTTAACAAAACATGAATAACCGCTGTTATTCGGGGTGAAGGTGATCCAAAATGCGCAAGATCAGGAAAATCAGGAAAGAGAGGAATTATGTTGGCTCATGACACGACGGGTCGAAAAGCCGGGCAAATTCTCGCGCCGTTGCGGGCGGAAATTGATGCGCTGGACCGCGAACTGATTGCGCTGCTCGGGCGGCGGTTCGATCTCGTCCGGCGTGTGGCGCAGACAAAGCGGGATCATGCTCTGGATGTCGTGCAGACGGAACGCATGCGCGAGGTTCTTGAAATTACCCGAACGCTCGCTGTGAAACATGATCTCGATCCGGATTTCATTGAAGCGTTTTATACGTTGATGATCGACCATGCGCATGATGTCGAATCCGGATATCAGGACTGATTTCTCCCTTTTCCCGTTTCGGTTCCCGCTCTATATCAATCCTGATGAGCCTCGAGTCCCCCTAATATAGAAACTGTCATTCCCGCGAAGGCGGGAATCTTTTGAGGGCAAAGGGTTAGAAGATCCCCGCCTGCGCGGGGATGACGAAAATGACATATGCCAAGATGTTTTTGAGGAGGAAGACAATGAGCGGGTATTTCAAGACGGCCATGTTGCTGGCGGCGTTGACGGCGGTGTTTATGGGCGTCGGCTGGATGATTGGCGGGACGGGCGGAATGGCGGTTGCGTTTGTCGTGGCGCTCGGCATGAACGCGATGGCGTATTGGTATTCGGACAAAATGGTTTTGTCTCATTACCGCGCGCAGCCCGTCACGCAGGAAGCCTGTCCCTGGCTTTATGATATGGCCGCAGATCTTGCGGCGCGCGGCGGGCTTCCGATGCCTGCGCTTTATGTGATTGAAAATGCGCAGCCGAATGCGTTCGCGACCGGCCGCGACCCGGACCATGCGGCTGTGGCCGTGACGACCGGGATCATGTCGGTCCTGAGCCGGGAAGAACTTGCCGGGGTGATCGCGCATGAACTCGCGCATATCAAAAACCGCGATACGTTGATTATGACTGTGACGGCAACGCTGGCCGGGGCGTTGTCGATGCTCGCCAATTTTGCGTTCTTTTTCGGCGGGAACCGGAATAACGGGATCGGGATGGTCGGGACGATCCTTGTCGCGATCCTTGCGCCCGTTGCCGCGTCTTTGGTTCAAATGGCGATCAGCCGCGCGCGGGAGTATGAAGCCGACCGGATCGGCGCAGAGATTTGCGGACAACCGAAAGCTCTTGCCGAGGCGCTGGAAAAAATTGCCGCCGGGGCGGCACGGATTGACAATGTGCAGGCCGAAGACAATCCGGCCAGCGCGCATATGTTTATTATCAATCCGCTTCATGTGCATGCGATCGACGGGTTGTTCTCGACCCACCCGCCGACGGAAGAGCGGATCCGCAGGCTTCTCTCCATGTCTTATAATCCGTGGGCCCGCGCGGCGGCGTGAATAAACCCGTATGGCACGGAACTTGCGAGCGTCCGGCGCATGACGCCGGGCGTTTCGCGTGTGTGCTATCGACATAGACCATTTCGCCCCCGTCAGAAATGTGATATAAAGACCCCTCAACGAAAACTGCCTACATTAGTATGAGAGACAGCATGGCCCCTGCACAAAAATCTGTTCAAACCGCATTGAAAACCGACATGATTTCATCAGAAAACGACGACAGGGACGAGACACAAGAAACCGCAGGGACAGACGCCGCCAAAAGGGGGAGAAAAGCCCGGACCGCACCGGCGGGCCGGACAAAAAAAACGTCAAAGACGCCAAAGACACCGGGGACGCCGGGGGCTTCGCGTGCGTCTTCAACCGCAACCTCTATTGATATACGGACACCCTCGAACATGCCTTCTTCTGATGACGTGACTTCCGATGTTGATGCGCCTGCGGATTTCGATCTGCCCCGTGTCGTGATTGCCTATGTGAAGCCCTGCCTTGATGCGGGAGAGCATGCCGCCAAATGTGCGCTCGGGCACATGATGCATGTGCAGGCCGCCGTAATCTGTGACGGGCACGATTTCCTGAAAGCCGATCTCCTGTACCGCCGCCGCGGCGAGGAAGAGTGGCAGCATACGCCGATGAAAAGCCTCGGCAATGATCTTTACGAAGGCGATTTCACGCCGGAGGCGCTGGGCTACTGGGAATATAAAGTCAAAGCCGCGATCGACCGATTCACCTCATGGCGGGACGGGTTGATCAAAAAGCTGGAGGCCGGAGAATGCACGCCGATCGACGGCGAGATCGGCCTGCCGATTTTCGAAGGCATGATCAAAGCCTGCAACCGCTCTCCCGACCGCCGCCATATCGAGCATGTGAACAGCGAGCTTGAATTGCTGATCGGCGATTTCGGCGACGCCTCGAAAGAGGTGATCGACAAAACCCGCGCCCTGCTCCTCGATCCGGAAGTCGCGCGGATCAATCACGATCTCTGGACGGCGTCCGAGACGGTCGAATCCGGAACCCCGCTACCCCTTTTCGTCGATCCGGCCCGCGCGGCGTTCAGTGCGTGGTACGAATTTTTCCCGCGCTCCCGCTGGGAAGAAATCGCGCCGGATGGAAATCTGAAGGACTGCCTGCCGCGTCTGGAATATGCCGCGAAGCTCGGCTTCGATGTGGTCTATCTGCCGCCGATCCATCCGATCGGAGAGACGTTCCGCAAAGGCAAGAACAACGCCCTGCACGCCGAGCCGGGCGATGTCGGCTGTCCCTGGGCGATCGGGAGCAAACACGGCGGACACAAAGCCATCCATCCCGATCTCGGCGATTTCAAGGACTTTGCCGCGCTGGTGGATAAAGCCAAAGAGCTCGACATCCAGATTGCGCTTGATATCGCGCTCCAGTGTTCGCCGGATCATCCCTATGTCCGGAGCAATCCGGAGTGGTTCGTCCACCGGCCGGACGGGACGATCCAGTACGCCGAAAACCCGCCGAAAAAATATCAGGATATCTATCCTCTGAACTTTGAATGCGCCGCGCAGGAAGACCGTGAAGCCCTCTGGGAAGAGCTGAAGTCGATCTTTACGTTCTGGATCGGCAAAGGCGTGACGATTTTCCGGGTCGATAACCCGCATACGAAGTCTTTCCGGTTCTGGTCATGGCTGATTGAGGATCTGCGCCGCGAGCATCCGGAAGTCATCCTTCTGGCCGAAGCGTTTACGCGGCCCCATATCATGGCGCATCTGGCGGCGATCGGGTTTAACCAGTCCTACACTTATTTCGCCTGGCGGAATGCGCGCGAAGAACTGGATCAATATATGACGGAACTGACAAAGGGCGATTTGCAGGGCTATTACCGCCCGAATTTCTGGCCGAATACGCCGGATATTTATACGGACGCCCTTCAGTATAACGGCCGCGCCGGGTATATTCAGCGTTTCATCCTTGCCGCGACGCTGACCGCGAATTACGGGATCTACGGCCCGTGCTTCGAACTGATGGAGGGCATTCCGCTCAAACGCGGGCGGGAGGATTATCTCGATTCCGAGAAATACGAAATCCAGACCTGGGATGTCCGCCAGCGCCATTCCCTCGGAACGATGATCCGCAAGATCAACGAGATCCGGAAAAAACATCCGGCGCTCCAGCAAAACCGGACCTATATGCATCATTCCGTCGATAACCCGAAAATGTATGCCTATTCGAAAACCGATCCGTCGGGAACGGACATTATCCTGACCGTCGTGAACCTCGATCCCTGGCAGACCCAGACCGGAACGATCGATCTCCAGATCCAGGAGCTCGGCCTGCGGCCCGACCTGCCGTATCAGGTGCATGACCTGCTGACCGGAAAACTGTTTGAATGGCGGGGCTGGCGGAATATTGTCTCGCTCGATCCGCGGGACATTCCGGCGCATATCTTTCATATAACGCAACACGTCCCGGAAACGGGAATGTGACAGACATGGTTTCCGTTATCCCCGCTTTTGCGGGGATAACAAAATTAAAAAAAGAAAGCACAGGTGGCGGCAATGGCTGCGCAAAAAAAGGCTCAGACGAAAAAGGCGGCGAACAAGAAAGAAGCGTCGGTTGCACTGAACGACGGCGGGATGCTCTGGTATAAAGACGCCGTGATTTACGAAGCGCATGTCCGGGCCTTTTACGACAGCGACGACGACGGGATCGGCGATTTTCGCGGGATGATCCAGAAACTCGATTACCTCCGCGATCTCGGGATCAGCGCCATCTGGCTGTTGCCGTTCTATCCCTCGCCGCTGCGGGACGACGGATACGACATCGCCGATTACCGGCGGATCAATCCCAGCTACGGAACGATGCAGGACTTTCGCGCCTTTCTGAAGGCCGCGCATGAGCGCGACCTGAAAGTCATCAGCGAGCTTGTCATCAACCACACCTCGGACCAGCATGAGTGGTTCCAGAAATCGCGCCGCGCGGCACCGGGATCTTACTGGCGGGACTTTTATGTCTGGAGCGACGACCCGCGCAAATACCGCGAAGCCCGGATCATTTTCAAGGATTTCGAGCCGTCGAACTGGAGCTGGGATCCAGTGGCGAAAAGCTATTACTGGCACCGTTTTTATGCGCACCAGCCCGATCTGAACTTTGACAATCCGGACGTCCATAAAGAGATTTTCAAGGCGCTCGACTTCTGGATGGATATGGGCGTGGACGGCATGCGGCTCGACGCCGTGCCGTATCTGTACGAACGCGAAGGCACGAGTTGTGAGAACCTTGCCGAAACGCACGCCTTCCTGAAAAAGCTGCGCCGCCATATCGATTCCAAATATAAAAACCGGATGCTCCTCGCCGAGGCCAATCAGTGGCCGGACGAAACGGCGGAGTATTTCGGCGACGGCGACGAATGCCATATGAGTTTCCACTTTCCGCTCATGCCGCGCATGTTCATGTCCCTGAAAATGGAAGACCGGTATTCCCTGATCGACATCCTCCAGCAGACGCCGGATATCCCCGAGACCTGCCAATGGGCGACCTTCCTGCGAAACCATGACGAGTTGACGCTCGAAATGGTGACGGATGAAGAGCGGGATTTTATGTACCGGGCTTATGCGTCAGAGCCGCGCGCGCGGATCAATCTCGGGATCCGCAAACGTCTTGCGCCGCTGCTCGGGAACGACCGGCGCCAGATCGAGCTTTTGAACGCGCTTTTGTTCTCGCTCCCGGGGACGCCCGTCATCTATTACGGCGATGAAATCGGGATGGGGGACAATGTGTTTCTCGGCGACCGGAACGGCGTGCGGACGCCGATGCAGTGGAGCCCGGACCGCAATGCCGGGTTCTCGAACGCAAACCCGCAGAGCCTGTATCTGCCGAACATCATTTCGCCGGAATATCACTATGAGACGGTGAATGTCGAAACGCAGCAACGCAACCCCAACTCGCTTTTGTGGTGGATGAAGAGCCTGATCGATCTGCGGAGGAGCAACCGGGCGTTAACGCGGGGCTCCCTGCGTTTCCTCGAACCCGACAACTCCCGCGTTCTGAGCTTCATCCGCGAATACACCGACGAGGAAACGGGACAGTCGCAAACGATTCTCGTCGTCGTGAACCTCTCCAAACGGACGCAGTTCGCGGAGTTGAACCTTCAGGATTACCAGGGCATGGTCCCGGTCGAGCTGCTCGGACATACCTCGTTTCCGCCGGTCGGCGAGTTGCCGTATTTCATCACGCTGGCACCGTATGCCTATCACTGGTTCGCGCTCTCAAGCGAAAAATCGCTCGACAGCAGCCAGTGGCTCTTGCGCGATAAACGGAGCATGTATGTCTCCAGTAATCCGATCGACGATTTGCTCGATGTTAAAAACCACAAAAAGCTCTCGGCGATGATTGCCGAATACCTCCCGAAAGCGCGCTGGTTCCCGAACAAGAGCAATCTGATTTCAGATGTTGAGATCCTCGACATCATCAAGGTCCAGAACTACGAGACGAAAAAACGCTCCGCACTTTTGTGCATCGAGGTTCAATACAAAAAACAGACACCGGAACGCTATCTCCTGACGCTCGGTTATGCGGAGGGCGAGCGGGCCGAGTTCGTCCGCTCCGAACGGCCCGACCTGATCCTCGGAGAATACCGCGTCCCGGACAGCCCCTATACGCATGAGAAATTCGGGGTTTATCACGAGGCGATTATCGATGCCGGGTTCGGACAAGCGCTGGTCGAGGGCATTCTCCGCCGCCGCAAACGCGCCGGAGACCATGGCGAGGCCTACGGCGAGACTTACGTTTCCCTGAAACGCGAGCAAACACGCGAAATTCCGGAGCCGGCCTTTACGTCTTTGGATCAAAGCAATTCCTCCCTGCGCTTCGGGAAGGAATTCTATCTGAAAATCTTCCGCCGCCTTGAAGAAGGCGTGAACCCGGAAGTCGAGATCGGCCGCCAGTTCACCCTGAACGCGCCGTTCAAAAACGCAACCAGGCTCATGGGGAGCCTGACCTATACGCTCGACAAGAAAGAATATTCGCTGGCCGTCCTGCACGAATTCGCGGAATCCCAGCGCAGCGCCTGGAACCAGTTCCAGGATATGTTGCGCAGTTTTGCCGAACACATTTCGACGAAAAGCACTCTGGAGGCCGTGCCGAACGCGCTGCGGCGCTCCAGCATTTTCGATGCGCATGTCCGCGGCATTCCGGACTGGTTCGTCGAGCAGTGCAGCTATTCGGCCAGCCTTGTCAATCTTCTCGGACACCGGACCGGAGAAATGCATATGGCGCTCGCGAGCGACCACGATACGCCCGAGTTCATCCCCGAAGACATCACGCCGTTTTATCAGCGCTCCCTGTATCAGGGGCTCCACGGCCGGGCGCGGCGCGTCAGGGAGATGCTGAAAAAACTCCGGAGAACGGCAACCCCCGATCTGCAGGCACAGATCGACGAGGCGCTGGATAACTGGCCCGCAATGCTCAACCGGTTCGAAAAGCTCCGGGAAGAAAACTTCGGCGGGCAGTGTATCCGGATCCACGGGGATTACCACCTCGGGCAGGTTCTGTTCACCGGGAAGGATTTCATCATTCTCGACTTCGAGGGCGAGCCGCTGCGCGCCGTCAGCGAGCGCCGTCTGAAACGTCCGGCGGTTCAGGATGTTGCTGGAATGATTCGTTCCATCGATTACGGGGTTCAGTATTATATCCGGCACGCGCCGCTGCGCGCGGCGGACCGGCCGCGGATCGAGCCGTGGCTGCGGGCATGGGGCGTATATATGACACAGGCTTATATCAAGGGATACGAGAAAGCCTGCCTCGAAGCGCCGTTCCTGCCGGGTCAGCAGCCGAACCTGTACCGGATGATTTATGTTCTGACGCTCGAAAAAGCTCTGTACGAGATCGAATACGAGCTCGGCAGCCGTCCGGACTGGGTCGGGATTCCGCTTCAGGGTTTGAACGGAATGCTCCGCCGGATCAAGGAAAAAGAGAGCCCGGCGAAATCGCGGAAACCAAAAGCCGCAGCAAAAGACAAGGATAAAGACGGGGCGTAAAAAATAAAAGCGTCATCCCGGACACCAAATCTCGCCAAATGAAAAACCCTGTTTTTCAAGGCTCGACATAGGTTCCGGGATAACAAGGAGTTATGTTTTGGGAGAACCAGTGTGACGGTCATTTGTAATGATCATTATCGCCGATCAGGATATGCGGGAGGATGGAGATGACGACGTCCACATCTTCCGCTTTGCGCGCTCTGGCGCGGACGCACGGACTTCGGGCCTCGTACGAAAACAATGACGGGGAGACCGTCTGGACGCCGCCCGCGACGCTGATCCGGATGCTTCATGCGCTTAACCCGGCCTTCAGCCCGGCCCAGCTCGAGATCAATCCGGAGCGGTATCTGGAACAGATTTCATCCCGGCGGTATGACCGGACCCCCGCGCCGCAGACATGGGTCGCCTGGAACGGAACCCTGCCGGACATTGATCTCTGGTGGAGCGGCGAAATTGAAGGGGTAGTTTTGTCTCTCACTTTTTCAACAAATGACGTTGATAATAAAAGGGCGTCATCCCCGCGAAAGCGGGGATCTTTTGGAAATGAATCGTCGGAAGATCCCCGCCTGCGCGGGGATGACGAAAACGGTTGGGAAGCAGAAAATACGATTTCCGAAATTCCCTGCGCCCTCAAAATTCTTCGCACCCGGGACGGCCATACGCGGTATCGTCTGCAGCCGGATACCAAAAAAGCCGCCCTGTCGTTCGGCTATTACGATGCGGCCTTACGGATCAACGGGCGGGAGACGTTTCGGGGACAAATTATCAGCGCACCGCTCAATATCCGCCGGAAAGACGACCGGAAACTCTGGGGCGCGTTTGCGCCGCTTTATGCGCTTCGGCGGCATCCGGACAGCGCAATCGGAACCTATCCGGATCTTCAGCAGGCCGGACGCGCGATCCGCAAACACGGCGGAGACCTGATCGGAACGTTGCCGCTTTTGCCTGTGTTTTACGATCGCGGGGATATCAGTCCCTATTCGCCGGTCAGCCGTTTTTTCTGGAACGAGATTTATCTCGACACGGCGGCCTTGCCGTTTGACGACGAAAAACCGGAAACGGAACCGGAAAATGTAGCGTCCTCCTCTCCCTCCGTGCAGGACGAGGACGCGCTGTATATCGACTACCCGAAAATCTACACGGCAAAGAAAAGCCGGATCTCGGCAGCGGCGCAGCGATTTTTTGCGGCAAGACGGCATGAAGATCCGAAAACGCGCTACCCGGAATTTCTGGAAGAGTATCCGCTTGCGCCGCGTTATGCGCGCTTCCGGGCCGAGGTGTCGAGCAATCCCGATAAAGACGCGGAGACCCGGTTTCATCTTTATGCGCAATATGCGTGTTTCATGCAGACCCGGGTTCTGTCTCTCGATGCCGGCGGCGCGCACGATCAGGCGGCGGAGTTGTATCTCGATTATCCGGTCGGCGTGCACCCGGACGGATTTGACGCGCATGCCTTTCCGGATCTTTTTTTGCAGAACGTCAATGTCGGCGCACCGCCGGACGCGCTCGCGGCGTCGGGACAGGATTGGGGATTCCGGGCGCTGCATCCGCAAAAACTGGCCGATCAGCGCTACGTCTATTTTCGGGATACGCTGCGGCATTATTTCCGCTTTGCCCGGCTCGTACGGCTCGATCATGTCATGGGACTGTACCGCCTTTACTGTCTGCCGCACGGCATTCCGCAAACCGAGGGCGCGTATCTGATGTTTCCGTTCGAAACGATGCTCGCGATCGTCTGTCTGGAGGCGCATCTGCACGGCGCGACCGTCATCGGCGAGGACCTTGGAACTGTTCCGAGAACCGTCCGCAAGGCGATGGACCGGCACGGTCTTTACCGGATGTGGATCTGGCCGTTCGAATTGCAGACGACGCCGGGTGCGACATATCGCACCATTCCGGCGGGGGCGATCGCGGCCCTGAATACCCACGACGTCTTTCCTTACCGGGCTTTTATCGATTGTCTCGATCTCGAGGCGTGGCGGACCGCCGGAATGATGTCTCTTCCGGCTCTTGACGCGGCGCTCAAGGCCCGGCAAAAACAACTCCACAGTTGGAAATCGAGAGATCTGAAACTGACGGACGTTCTGGCGCAGCTCGGGCGCTCTCCGGCGACCTTCGTGATGGTCAATTTCGAAGATCTCTGGGGGGAGACCCGGCCGCAAAACATGCCCGGGACGACACACCAGTACAGAAACTGGCAGAAACGTTTTCTGCTTTCCATCGACGACTGGCAGCAGAATGCCGATGTCGCCGAAGCGTTATCCATCCTTGACCGAAACAGAAAGAAAAGAGGAAGCCAATGACAGAATGCATTAGCCACGTTACGCCCTGCGATCCGTACGTCACCGACGACGATCTTTATCTCTTTAACGAAGGCCGCCACTTTTCTTTGTACAACAAGCTCGGCGCGCATCCTTGCGAGAAAGACGGACAATGGGGAACGGTCTTTTCCGTCTGGGCGCCGAATGCGCATTCCGTCTCCGTGATCGGCGATTTCAACGAATGGGACTCCACGCGGAATTATCTGTATCCGGTCCAAAGCTCCGGGATCTGGCAGGGCTTCATTCCGGATGTCGGGCCGGGGCAATGCTATAAATATGCGATCCACTCGAATGTCGACGGCTACTATGTCGAAAAAGCCGACCCGGTCGGGCAGGAAACCGAATGCCCGCCCCGGACAGCGTCCGTCGTGCCGAATTGCGATCCCTATCACTGGGGCGACAGCGAATGGATGGCGCAGCGCGGCGAGCGTCAACGGGCGGATGGCCCGATCTCGATATACGAGGTCCATCTCGGCTCATGGAAACGTCATCACGACGAGGATTATCATTCCCTGAGCTACCGCGAAATGATCGATGAGCTTGTGCCCTACGTGAAAGATCTCGGCTATACGCATGTCGAATTTCTGCCGGTCACAGAACATCCGTTCTTCGGATCCTGGGGGTATCAGGTCACGGGCTTTTTCGCGCCGACACGCCGCTATGGCACGCCGCAGGATTTCATGGCGCTTGTCGATGCATTCCACAGGAACGGAATCGGCGTTCTTCTGGACTGGGTGCCTTCGCACTTCCCGTCCGACGGACACGGGCTGTCCTATTTCGATGGCACGCATTTGTACGAACATGCGGATCCGAAGCAGGGCTATCACCCCGACTGGAACAGTTATATTTTCAATTACGGCCGGAATGAAATTCGCAGCTTTTTGATCAGCAGCGCGATGTACTGGCTGGAGCGGTTCCATATCGACGGACTGCGAGTCGACGGCGTCGCGTCGATGCTCTATCTCGATTATTCCCGCGAAGACGGCGAATGGGTCCCGAATATGTATGGCGGCCGCGAAAACCTCGAAGCCATTCACTTCGTCAAGGAACTGAATGAGAATATCTACGGGCGTTACCCGGACGTGCACATGATCGCCGAAGAATCGACGGCATGGCCGGGCGTCTCCAGACCGACCTATCTCGGCGGCCTCGGTTTCGGCATGAAATGGGATATGGGCTGGATGCATGACAGTCTCAAATATTTCCGCGAAGATCCCGTCCACCGGAAATATCATCATAATGCGTTGTCCTTCCGGGCGATCTATGCGTTCCACGAGAATTTCGTTTTGTCGCTCTCCCACGACGAAGTCGCCCACGGGAAAGGGTCGCTCATCGATAAAATGCCGGGAGACGACTGGCAGAAATTCGCGAATTTGCGGGCGCTCTACACTTACATGTATGCGCTTCCCGGGAAAAAGCTTCTCTTTATGGGCGGGGAGTTTGCACAATGGAGCGAATGGCGGCATGACGGAGAACTCGCATGGGATCTGCTCCAGTGGGAGCCGCACCAGAAAATGCGCCATATGCTCAAGGAGTTGAACCAGCTTTATGCACGCGAGAAAGCGCTGCATGCGCAGGATTTCGATCCGGCCGGGTTTGAATGGATCGATACGTCGGACTGGGAGCAGAGCATTATCAGCTTCCTGCGGAAAGGCGAAGACGAGCGGGATACGATTATGGCCGCTTTTAACCTTACGCCCGTGCCGCGAATCGATTATTCTATTGGCGTTCCGTTTGCCGGCAAGTGGCAGGAAATCTGGAACAGCGACTGGGCCGGATATGGCGGAAGCGATGTCTGCAATCCAAAACCGCTCCGCGCGGTGGCCGATAATATCCAGTTCAGGCCGTACGGCATCACAGTCTCACTCCCACCGTTGGCAGGGGTCATGTTTAAATGGACGGGCAAATAAGCGAAATCGGACAGATCATCTCGGATCGTATTGCAGCTTTTGAGTCTCCGGAAGGCCGGTTCGGCGCGACATATGCCCCGGGTCAGGGCGGGGTCTTCCGACTCTGGGCGCCGTATCTCAAAGAGGTTGAGCTTCTTTACAAGAAAGCCGGCGGACGCGGCAACGATTTCGAGAGTTACCCGATGGACGGCCCGTTCGATGTTCCCGGATGCGAGGGCATGTGGACGTATCACATGCCCGGTGCCGGACCGGGAGACCTCTACATGTTTCGAAGCCGGGAGCAAAAACCGTTTGCCGACCCGGCTTCGCGCTATCAACCCGAAGGCGTGTTCGGCGCGTCGGAGCTCGTGGCGCAGGATTATGAGTGGACCGATTCCGGCTGGCGCGGAATACCGACCGAGGAATGGGTTGTTTATGAACTGCATCCCGGAACCTTTACGTCCGAAGGAACGTTCGAAGGCATTCTTCGCCAGTTGCCGCGCTTGCGGGATCTCGGCGTGACGACGCTTGAGATTATGCCGGTCTCGCAATTCCCCGGCGAGAGAAACTGGGGGTACGACGGCGTCTTCCCGCATGCCGTTCAAAACACCTATGGACGTCCGGAGGATCTGAAACGCCTCGTCGATCAGGCGCATGCGCACGGCCTCGCGATCATTCTCGATGTCGTTTACAACCATCTCGGCCCGGAAGGGAACGTCCTGTATCAATGTGCGCCGTTCGTGCAGGACAAATATCGAACGCCGTGGGGTGATGCGCTGAACTATGACGGCAGCCAGAGCGATCCCGTCCGGCAATATTTCCTGCAGACGGCCTGGCAATGGTTGACGGAATATCATTTCGACGGGCTGCGCCTGGACGCCGTCCAGACGATTTTCGACACGGCGCCCGTGCCGTTCCTCGAAGAGCTTGCGCTCGTCAAACGCGCGGCCGAACAACGCATGGGCCGCCGTCTGACCCTGATTGCCGAGACGGATATGAACGATCCGCGCATTTTGCTTCCGTCGGAGGACGGCGGGATGAATATGTGCGGAAACTGGAACGACGATCTGCACCATTGCCTGCACGCCCTCCTGACCGGAGAGCGGAACGGCTATTATCAGGACTACGGCGCCGTCGAGCAGCTTGCGCGGATCTACGCGCGCGGCGTTGCGTTTGAGGGCGAATATTCGCAGTATCGCGGCCGGCGGCACGGACGTCCATACACCGATGTGGATCGGCGGCGACTTGTCGCGCAGGCCCAAAATCACGACCAGATTGGAAACCGGGCCTACGGCGATCGTCTGGCGGCAAATCTGCCGGAAGAAAAAATCAAGCTCGCGGCGAGTTGCGTGTTTCTCTCGCCCTTTATGCCGCTTATGTTTATGGGCGAGGAATGGGCCGCAAAAAACCCGTTTATCTATTTCGTCGATCACCAGAGTCCGAATCTCATCGTCGCGGTTCAGGAAGGCCGCAAGCGCGAGTTCGCAGCGTTTCTGGAAGGCGAAAATCCGCCGGATCCGGCGTCCGAGGCCGAATGGCGGACCTGTGTTCTCACGTCTCATCCCGGATCCGGAGACCCGGTCAGCGGGCATCTTGTGCGGATGTACAAAGAGCTGATCGCCCTGTCCCGTGATTTCCGGCGGCGCGATCTGTTTCATCCCGGAACCTTCGACGTCTCCTGCGATCCGGAGCGCGGCGCGATTACAATGTTATGCGGTGCGCCGGGCGCACGCCACATGATTTGTTTTTCTTTTTCCGACGAGGTGACAGGGCCGGTGAAACCTGATATAGATGAAAGAACGTTATGGACAATTTTGTTCCGTTCTTCTGATTATCAACCTTCCTCGCCCGCGAATTCCGGTCCACAACCCGGTTCCCCCATATCTCTGGAGACGTTTTCCCTGAAGCCGTGGTCCGCGAGCGTGTTAATGGAGTCGCCTGTACATGACTAATAATTCCGGACAAGACAACAAACGCTTTTTATGCATTCACAATCACTTCTATCAGCCGCCGCGCGAAAACCCGTGGCTCGAGGAAATCGAGTATCAGGAATCTGCGCATCCGTATCATGACTGGAACGAGCGGATCAGTGCCGAATGTTATGGTCCGAACGGCCAATCGCGTTTGCTGGACCACGACCGCTGGGTGTTCAAGCTGAGCAATAACTACAGCAAGATCAGCTTCAACTTTGGTCCGACGTTGCTGTCGTGGATGGAAAATTACGATCAGGAAGCCTATGAGGCTATTCTTGAGGGTGACAAGCTGAGCATCGAGCGAACAGACGGGCACGGCTCCGCGATTGCGCAGGCCTATAACCATATCATCCTGCCGCTTGCGAACCGGCGCGACAAGGAAACCCAGGTTATCTGGGGACTGCGCGATTTTGAAAAGCGGTTCGGTCGGGAAGCGGAGGCGATGTGGCTGCCCGAGACGGCGGTCGATACCGAGACGCTGGAAATTCTTTCGGATCACGGCATGAAATATGTGATCCTCGCGCCGCGTCAGGCGAAGGCCGTGCGGCCTCTGGATTCCGATCAGCACTGGTCGCCTGTGACCGGGGAGACGATCGACCCGAAAGTGCCGTATCTTGTGCGTCTGCCGTCCGGGCGTGAGATCGCCGCGTTTTTCTATGACGGACCGATTTCGCAGGCCGTCGCGTTTGAAAAACTCCTGCATAACGGTGAGAGTTTCGCCAAGCGTTTGATGCAAGGCTTCGATTACAGCGATAACAGTGCGCAGCTCCTGAATATTGCGACGGACGGCGAGACGTATGGACACCACCACCCGAACGGCGATATGGCTCTGGCTTATGCGCTTTATTACATTGAGCGGAATAATCTGGCGCGGGTGACGAATTATGCCGAGTATCTCGCGCAACACCCGCCGCGTCATGAAGCGCAGGTTCATGACAACTCGTCATGGTCCTGTGTGCACGGGGTCGAGCGGTGGCGCAGCGATTGCGGCTGTAATAGCGGCATGTGCGGAGACTGGCGGCAGGGCTGGCGTGCGCCGCTTCGGGAAGCGTGCGATCTTTTGCGCGACAAGCTCGAAAAGCCGTATGAGAAATATATGGCGGATTACACCAAGGACCCGTGGAAGCTCCGAAATGAGTATATAGAGATCATCTCAAAGCGTGCCGGAGATAACCGGAAAAAGTTCTACAAGAAACATCTCGGGAAAGAGGCGCCGTTTACCGATGCGCCGGATGAAGAGCAGCGGTTTTTGCGCGCGCTCGAGATCCAGCGGCATCTGCTCTTGATGTATACAAGTTGCGCATGGTTCTTTGACGAAATTTCCGGGATCGAGACCGTTCAGAACCTGCAATATGCCTGGCATGCACTGACGATGGCGGATGACGTCTTCAACGTTGATCTGCGGGAAGAGTTTCTGGCGATCCTTGCTAAAGCCCCTTCGAATATTCCGGGGCTCGGGCAAGGCGATGAGGTCGTGCGCCGTTACGTTTTGCCGGCGATGGTTAACAAGCGGCGGATCACCGCCCATTATGCGGCTTGCGCGCTCTTTGATGAGACCGAGGAACTGGAGCAGCTTTACTGTTTTGATTTCGAGCCGCGGAGTATGAAACGTCATTATTCCGGGAAGGCGAAACTGCTCTGGGGGGATGTCGATATTATCTCCCGGATCACGTTCTCCCGGCAGCGTTTTGAATTCTGTGTCATGCATCTTGGCGACCACAATATCAGCGTCGGTGTGCGTAAATGGACCGATCGGACGCGCCATGAAGATATGATCGCCGAGTTTGTCTCTGCGTTCGACCGGGGTGATTTTGCGGAGTCCCTGCGTTTGATGGACCGGAATTTCCCGGATGATCTGTATTCGCTTAAGGACCTGTTCAAGGATCAACAGAAAGCGATTGTGGACAGTGTCATGACATCCACGATGGATACGCTTGAAAGCCACTTTAGCGAGCTGTACGAACAGCATTATCCGATCATGTGTTATCTCAAGGATATCGGGATGGGCTTCCCGGCGGCGTTTGAGCACATCTCGGAATTCGTTCAGAACAAAAAGATCAAGAAATCTTTTGCCGAGGATCCGATCCAGCTTGCGCCGCTTCAGCGTTATCTCGACGAGGCCCGGAACTGGTCCACGCATCTGGATACGGTTGTGATCGCCAAGAAATATGTCGAGGCGCTCCACCGGATTTTCGACCGGATCACGGAACATGATGAAGAGGGCGGCGAGACGTTGACGCTGGATCTCGAAGAGCTGAACTATCTCTACGAACTTCTGGAGACCGGCCGCCATTTCGCCTTCAATGTCGATTTCGGGCAGATCCAGAACGATTTCTACAAATGGCTCAAAGAGCTTCAGGAACGCCGCCCGGAAAACTATAAAGAGGTCGAACCGGTCATCGAGAAAATTTCACGGATTCTGAAAGTGCGGATTCCGTATTGACCCTGTGAAGGCCAGTGAAGCAACTTGTATAGCTTCCTGAAAAATAATACCGTTTCCATTTATTGAATGCGAAACGGTATTATTTTGAAAGCGTTGCGCTGGAACGGGGTCTGCGTCAGGACAACAACCCCGATGGCGTTGCCGCCGCTTGAGCCAGAATAAAGCTGAGGCTTAGAGCCGTACAAGACCCGACCCGCGCGGCGGTTTGCCTGCGCATGTTCCAGTTTTGCAGGAACAGGGCAAACTGATCCCGGCTTGTCGGCAGATCCCGGCCCTGAGCGCCGTCGATTCCAATTTTCGCGAGGCGGTTGGCCAGTTCGATACTGTCCACCCATTCAGCGATCAGACAAACTTCCGGCATCCGGTTCCGGATGGCGCCAACGAATGCGATCAGTGCGCTGTCATTGCTCATGCCTTTTTTCCATCGGGCAATCTCTTTTCCGTCAATTTTGATATAATCGGCAATGCCGGCAAAGGCCCGCATCCGGTCTTTATCATGCCCGCACAGCGTAACGTCGTCGAGCGCGAAACGATATCCCATATTCCGGACGGTTTTCAGGTTCCGGATTTCTTCTCCCGAGGGAATGTAATCGCTCTCCAGAATTTCAAAGACGACCCGGTCCGGATCGAGATCGCTCATCAGCGGTCCGGCCTGACGCCAGAACGCAAGATCGACCACGGAATGAACAGATACGTTGACCGAAACCGGCCAGTTGCCTTCGGCCCGTGCCTGCGTGAGCGCCATATTCAGGACGGTCAGATCAAAAACCGGGGCGAGTTCTTTCCTGCCGAGCGCCTGAAACGCGACTCCGAGCTCAAGCGGCGCGTAAGTCTCGTCCTGCGCCCGCATTAGCATTTCGTTCGCAAAAACGCGTTTTCTGTCCATCATCCGGACGGGGCGGTACGACTGCTTGCCAGCGCCGCGAATTTCGTGCCACGGCTCAATCGCAAAACTTACGCGCCGGTTTTCAATGGCGGAAACCAGAGCATCAACACTCTGCCGGACATGGCTGTCCGTATTCGGCAGGTGGACGTCGATCCGGTCTTTCAGGTTCTGGATGTCTTTTTTAAGATATGCTTCGTTGTTCATTGTTTTTCTCCCCCGATTTTCATCGTGTCATTCCCTTGTCGGGAATACGGGCATTCTCCTTTTTGTCGTTTAGGTTCCGTTTCCGTCCGGAAACACCCCACCCCTGCGGCCCTCTCCTGCAGCCGCTTTCATCACACGCCTTGTCTCTGTTTCACCGTGAATTTGCGTCGATTTTTTATAAAATTTTATCTGTTACAGTGCTTATATAAGCAAAAAATATTAAACAGAAGGTTAACATTGTATGCAGATCAAGATTATTTTTCAGAACGCTTTTCTCCCGCTTCACGGGCGAGCCGCCAGTTAATCGTCGCGGACGCAGCATCCATCACGCCGCCCAGAACGATCTGCCGGGTTTTGCGAAGTTGATGCCCGCCGCCGAGATAAAGGGACGGTTCGACCGTCATGGCCGCGCCGCGCTGTGTAAAGCGCCAGAAGACGCCGGAGGGCAGTTTCAAAAGCACTGCATCGCCGCTTTGCAGCGGCACGACCTGAACGTCGGGATGCAGGTGAAAGCGCACGGCAATCTCGTGCGAGCGACCTGCGAAAGACGCTTCGGAAACAATTTCGTCTTCTCCGCGCAAATCCTGTCCCTGCGCCCCGAGATAAAGCGCGCGGCGGTGCCGCAGTCCGGATAGCGGATGATAGCCGTCATGGCTCATGTCAAGAAGACATGCGCCGTCGGCCTCGCGCCGGCTTTCCGGGATTTTCGAAGGTCGGCGGCCGATATGGCCGCTTTCGCGGATCTCGCAGGCATTCCGGTCGTCGACCGTCAACGTGTTATGCGCGGCCGTATTCCGGAGCAGGCTCTGCCATTGCGCATCGGCCGGATGCGTCCCGCAATTCACAAACAGACGCTCCCGCCCGTAGGAAAATTCGAAGGCGAGCGGCGCGGCATGATGCCGGTCGTCCCACGCGCCCGCAGGCGGCACGCCGCGATCGACCATCAAAACGGCCTTGCCGAGCGCCACGCGCTCAAAGCCGCTTTGCGGCAGGGCCCGGGGATTCTTTCCCTGATACCCGGCAAGATTGAGAACCTGTGTGATCAGAGTCTCATTATTCTCCTGTCCGCCGTTGAAGACGGCCAGACGCTGATCTCCGTACCGGAAAAAGCGCAGCGCCGGTCCCATCCGGTCGAGCGCATGCTGAATAAACGCCGGGACCGGATAAGCGGATTGAGAAATGGCCGTCCGCAAATCGAGATACAGCATCATCGCCTGCGACAACGTCTGCGGACAGCGCGAAACGTGAGAGCCGTCACTTAAAATCTGCTTCGGCGTTTCCTGATCCAGAATATCGAGTCCCTGCTCGATCCAGCTTTCATGTCCCTGAAGAATGAGCCCGGCAAAAATCAGCCCGCGCGCAGCCTCCAGAAGGGAAATCCCTGTCAACCCGCCCGGTAAAGCCCGCGAGAGATGCCGTGCCTGCCGCAGAAGACTGTCCATGTATTCATGCTGAAACTTTTCATCCGCGCTCGCCCCGTAAAAACTGTAAAGCGCGATCCAGTTTGCCAGCCGCCGTCCGCAGATATCCGGACGCCAGGAGCGCTCCTGCCAACGGCGATTCCCCAAAATCCAGCTTTCGATAGCCTTGCGCGCATGCGCGCGCGCCTGATCGCCGCCGCAAGCCCGCAGATCGCGGAGCCAGGAAAACGTATGAAGCCAGTCGAGAATCTCAGCCCCGGCGCCGAGCGGCTCCCAGTTATCGCGGTAGATCTCGACCGACTGCCCGGCATATGCGTAAGCGTTTTCATGACAGATCCAGCGCCCGTGTTCGGTGTCGCCCGGCCAGACATCCGGAATATCCAGCGCCGGCTTGTCCGGACAGCTCCCGCCAAGCGACCAGTTGTAAATCCGGGACGTGCAGGCCGTCCGGACGAGCGTTCGCCGCATTGCGCCGAACAGGCGTGCAGGCACGGCCGCCAGTTTCCCGCCTCCTGAAGCTGATTTTATAACCGGCGTAGGTGTATACATGAGCTTCCTCCCCCTTAACGCGCCTTCGGACGCAGCGCGGCGATATTGTCGGCATAGGCCTGCGCTCCGCCTTTGAAGACGGCAGATCCCGCAACGAGAACATCGGCGCCGGCCTCGATTGCCGCCACGGCGGTTTGCGGCGTAACGCCCCCGTCAATCTGGAGATCGATCTCCCGTCCGCCGGCCGTGATGCGGGCGCGCACATCCCGGATTTTATCAAGCAGCGGAAGAAAAGATTGCCCGCCAAAGCCGGGGTTCACTGTCATGACGAGAACAAGATCCGCCAGATCCATGACATGATCCAGAACGGCGGTCGGTGTCGCCGGGTTCAGCGCGATCCCCGCTTTTTTTCCGAGCGCCTTGATCGTCTGAAGCGAGCGGTGCAAATGCGACCCGGCCTCGGGATGAATGGTGATGATATCCGCTCCGGCCTGTGCAAACGCTTCGAGATAGGGATCGGCAGGCGCGATCATCAAATGACAGTCGAACGGTTTCTCGGACCAGGGCCGCAAGGCTTTCACGACCGCGGGACCGATCGTCAGGTTCGGCACGAAATGCCCGTCCATGACGTCGATATGGATGTAATCCGCCCCGGCCGCGTCAATGGCCTGCACTTCCGGGCCGAGTCGGGCGAAATCGGACGACAGAATGGAGGGCGCAATGCGAATCGGACGCGGGCTGGACATGGAAACTCCGTAGCGAAAAAAGGCGAAAAGCCGGATGTATGCGAAAAAACGGAACAGGCGAGCGCCTGCTACCATTCAATATAGCAGATATAAGGAGGGGTTTCTATTTTTCCACAGAAAAAACTTAACACCCCTCAATTTTGTCATTGCGAGCCCGCGGAGCGGGCGCGGCAATCCAGAATCTCACAGATTTAAACGCTTTTTCTGGATTGCTTCCCCCGC
>JANQFU010000080.1 GCA_028277665.1 Alphaproteobacteria bacterium
CCTTCGCGTTTAAACAACTCTATGACTGGATCCCGGCTTTCGCCGGGATGACGTTGGTTTATAAGATTTTAAAGTCCTCTTATCCATAGCTGAGGTTAAATAGTGTAGTGATCCTGTGGGCCGTCAACGCCGTTGTTCTGTGCGAGTTGATTCTCAGCCGTACTGCCAAGTCCGCTGACGCCATTAATACCAAGCGCGGCAGTCTGAAATTCAGCAACGTTCATCGGCGTTTGGGGGGTAAGGTTCCCTCCTTCGGCGGCGACATTAAAGGTTGCGCTTCTAAGACTCATCTTTTTACCTCCTGATCTTGCCCTCATTATGCCGGGAAAAGATTAAGATAATCTAAATGCAAGCCAGAAACTGGCCGAGAGAGGGGGCGTAATCGGGCCATGGAGCGCAGCGACTCCGGGGCGGCGGCGCATAATGGCGCGGATAGATTTTGGCTTGAAATGCACGGAAAAGAAGGTTTTTATGCGCGAGGTCCGGCTCGGTAATCAGGAGCGGATAAGCGGTTTTATGGGCAAATTCCTGCATCTGCGTCAAGGCGTCTTCCGATAGCGCGCGAGCCGGAAGATAGCCGAGCGAGCGGTAATCATAAATAGCCAGATCCGTCTTCCCGTCCGGCAGGTCCGGGCTCCTGACGAGATGAATATCACAATCTTTGCCCGGTTCTTTCGGTTCGGGTTCGTTGTAAAGGCCAGGGCCGGACCAGTGGATGAGAAGCGCGTTCTTCAGCGTGGCTTTGCAAATCTCGGGATCGGTGGGCGGATATTGCCCGACATAATAGATCTTCAGGATTCGGTCCGGTAGGGCGGGGAAATGGGTCACATGGTCGTAGATTGCGGCATCCGAACGCGCTCCCTGCGGCCCGGAAATATCGCCGGCAACGTCGAAGGGGGATATGGTGCATATCGGAAAACCGATGCCGGCCCCGAGGAAAAAGCAAAGAGCGGAGAGTGTCCTGTGTCGAGCCGCAAAGCGGCCCGCAAAGAAAACGGCGAAAGCGCAGACATACAAAGACAGGGACGTGATGGTGAGCAGGTTCAGCTCTGACCAGCCGGACAGGGAGAGGCATAAAACCCCGGCAAGCACGGCGATGAGAGCTGCCGCTCTTGAATACCCCCAGAGCGTAAAGGCGCAAAACGCGAGGACGCCGGGAATGAGGGGGTAAAACGCCAGCGTAAGAAAACTCGCATATGTCGTGCCGATCAACAGGATCGCCGCCCCGCAAAGTGCCCCGGCGATTATCCCGAGCCAGGCATCATAAATACAATCGAATGAGGCGTGTCTGGGGACGGCTTTTTCCGGTTTGGCCCTTTCCCCGGAAAAAAGGAGGAAAAGCGCGCACAGGAAAATACAGAACGCCAGCAGAAGCTGGAATAAAATCGTCCAGAACAGGGCCATTTCCTCGGGCAGCGGCAGGCCGATCACCATTCCGGAGAGAAGAATGAACCCGCCCGAAAATGCGACAAGATCCAGCTTGTCGAAGGCGCGGCTTGCGGGCCGGCAGGCCGCATAAAACGCCCGGATTTCACAGAAGCTCAAGGCAAGCAAGGCCGGGATATAGGTGAAATACCCAAAAGCCGCGGCCAGCGGGAGCGTGTGCGTATAGAAGAAAGCCGGAAGCGCAAGGATGACATAAAGATACGGGCGGAGCGCGGCGGGAATCCTCTTCAGAACAAGACTCCGGATCATGATCCCCAAAGCAATCCCGGCGCAATACAGCCCGGCAAACCTTACAGAGGTTGCCGGAGATTCAAAAAGCGTCTCCGCGATCCGGATCCCGATCGAGGCAAAGGCGAGCGCATATGCTGCGCCGCAGGCCAGCGCACCGGCCAGAAGGATGTTCATGAGGCTCGCCGGGGACGGGCGCGGCAGGGCGAAGGTCCGATTTTGCTTGACTTCAGGCTTGATTCCGGGGCGAATGCGCATAGGTAATATACAGGACCTTTGAAGTACGAATTTAAAATCTGGACTCAGAAAATGCTGCGTTTATCAAAACTTGCCGATTATGCGGTTGTCATACTATCGAATATGGCCTGCGATGTCCAAAGCCTTCAACCGACATCGGCGCTTGCCCGGAAAACGAAGATTCCGGAGCCGACCGTCGCCAAGCTTCTCAAGCAACTCGTCAAGGCGGGGATTCTGACATCCGTACGTGGTATATCCGGCGGATACCGTCTTGCGCAACCTCCGAACGATGTGACTCTGGACCGGATTGTCGAGGCGATCGACGGGCCTATCCGGTTGACCTGTTGCGCCGAGGATGGCGGCGCGCATTGCAGTATATCGGAAAATTGCCCGGTCCGCAGGCAGTGGATGCCCGTCAACAGGGCTTTAAAAGATGCGCTGGCCCGTGTAAACCTTTCTGGTCTGGTTGAACGAGAGAGAACGGACGCATAGACAAACAATGACAACGGACACGCAAACACGCGAACTGGTCGAAGCCCTCAGGAAATACGAGGCCGGCTTTGAGACCGATATCGAATCAGTCAAGGCTCCAAAAGGCCTGAATGAAGAGATTATCCGTTTTATCTCCGCCAAAAAGAAAGAGCCGCAATGGCTTTTCGACTGGCGTTTGAAAGCCTACCGCCGCTGGCTGAAAATGCCGGAGCCCGATTGGGCCAAGCTCGATTTTTCGCCGATCGATTATCAGGAGTCCTATTATTACGCCGCTCCCAAAACGGGCGAAGCCCCGAAATCTCTGGACGAAGTCGATCCAAAACTCCTTGAAACATACGAAAAGCTCGGGATTCCTTTGAAAGAACAGGCGATGCTGGCCGGGGTTGCCGTCGATGCCGTATTCGACAGCGTCAGCGTTGCGACAACCTTCAAGGATAAGCTCGCCGAAGCCGGGGTCATTTTCTGCCCGATCTCCGAAGCCGTTCAAAACCACCCGGATCTCGTCCGGAAATATCTCGGGACTGTGGTGCCGTTTGCCGATAACAAGCATGCATGCCTGAATTCCGCCGTCTTCACGGACGGCTCTTTTGTCTATGTGCCGCCCGGCGTGCGATGCCCGATGGAGCTCTCGACCTATTTCCGGATCAATGAAATGAATACGGGGCAGTTTGAACGCACGCTGATTATTGCGGACAAGGGCGCGTATGTCTCTTATCTCGAAGGCTGTACGGCGCCGATGCGGGACGAGAACCAGCTTCATGCCGCCGTCGTCGAGTTGATCGCGCATGATGACGCCGAGATCAAATATTCAACGGTCCAGAACTGGTACCCGGGCGATGAGAACGGAAAGGGCGGGATCTATAATTTTGTGACCAAGCGCGGTTTATGCGAAGGCCGGAACGCTCATATTTCGTGGACGCAGATTGAAACAGGCTCCGCGATCACATGGAAATACCCGAGTTGCATTCTGAAAGGCGATTGCTCGACCGGCGAATTTTATTCCGTCGCGATTACGAACGGCCGCCAACAAGCCGACACCGGCACGAAAATGATCCATATCGGCAAGAACACAAACTCGCGGATTATTTCCAAGGGGATCGCTGCGGGCCGTTCCGACAGCACGTATCGCGGGCTGGTCAAGATTATGCCGAACGCGGACGGCGCGCGGAACTTCACGCAATGCGACAGTCTGCTGATCGGGGAGACCTGCGGCGCGCACACGGTCCCCTATATCGAATGCAAGAACCCGAAAGCCAATCTGGAGCATGAAGCCACAACTTCGCGGATCTCGGAAGATCAGCTTTTCTACTGCCGCCAACGCGGGATACCGGCGGAAGAGGCCGTCGGGCTGGTGGTCAACGGATTCTGCCGGGAGGTTATGCAACACCTCCCGATGGAATTCGCCGTCGAAGCCCAAAAGCTCGTCAGCATTTCCCTTGAGGGCAGCGTCGGGTAGTGAATGCGAATGTGAAGAACAAAGTAAGATTATGGAATAAAACAGATGCTGGAAATACGGAATTTACATGTCAGGGCCGGAGACAAAGACATTCTGAAAGGCCTGTCCTTTCATTTGAAACCGGGAGAAGTGCATGCGATCATGGGCCCGAACGGTGCCGGAAAGTCAACGCTTTCTCATGTGCTCGCGGGGCGTGAAGGGTATGAGATCACGGACGGCGAGGTCGTTTTTGACGGGAAAGATCTTCTGGAGATGGAGCCCGAAGAGCGCGCCGCGCTGGGGCTGTTTCTCGCGTTCCAGTATCCGGTTGAAATCCCGGGCGTTCAGACCTCGACTTTTCTAAAGACGGCGATCAATGCGCAGAGGAAATTCAGGGGTGAAGGCGAGATTGAAGCCCTCGATTTTCTGAAAACCTTAAAGAAAACGCTCAAAAGCCTGAACATTCCGGAAGACATGATCAAACGCCCGGTCAATGTGGGCTTTTCCGGCGGTGAGAAAAAGCGGATCGAAATTCTCCAGATGGCGATGCTCCAGCCGCGCTTCGGTATTCTCGATGAGACCGACAGCGGCCTTGATATCGATGCCATGCGAATCGTCGCGGACGGTATTAACGCTCTGCGGACGCCGGAGCGCAGTTTTCTGGTCATCACGCATTACCAGCGTTTGCTGGATTATATCGTTCCCGATCAGGTTCATGTTCTGGCCGACGGCCGGATCGTCGAGAGCGGCGGCCCGGAACTGGCCAAAAAACTGGAAGCCGATGGATACGCAGCGTATGAGAGGGCGCAATGAGCCATCCCGCAGCAGCGCGTCCCGCAAGATGTGAAACGTGGAAATATACGGATGTCTCCGCCATAAAGCGGCGCGTGCCGTGTCATCCCGCGCAAGCGGGGGAGGATGACCTTACGGCCGAGAATCTGCCGGAGGGGGCCGCGCTGGAAAAACTGCCGGCACAGACGCCTGTCCCGGAATGGCGGCCGGATCCGGAAGACTGTATGGCCGCTTTCTGGGATGAGGTCTGGAGGCTGGGGGCGTGGAAACTGACCCTTCCCGCGCAGGCCCGCACATCCGATAACGCCCCCGTTATCCTGAACAGAGGCGCAAACGCCCGCCTGATCGTGCAGGCCGGCCCGCACGCCGACGTCACGGTCATTGAGAAAGATACGCAGGCAAGAGGGCCAGTGTCGGCATTGGAAGGCTTGGATAACGACTCTTATTCGTCATCCCCGCGCAGGCGGGGATCTTCCGAGATATTACCTCCAAAAGATTCCCGCATCCGCGGGAATGACGGTTCCTTTGTTGAGGGGCCGGCAGAGGGGCAATACGGATGTTCCGTCACGCATATTGACCTGGAGGAGGGGGCAAGTCTTCGTCATCTGCGGGGGGGCGCATACGGCGAATCGCACACGCAGGTTGAAACGCTTCATGCTCGTGTTGATGCGGGCGCGCTCTATGATCTGGTGCTCGCGCAAAGCGGCGGCGAGACCGTCCGGAGCACGGTTTATCTCGACCTCGACGGCCCGGGCGCGCATGCGTCGATCTGCGGTGCGGCGGCTCTAAACGGAAAGGCGCACAGGGACGCCTATGTCCGGGTCCGGCACAGCGCGCCGGAATGTACATCGAACCAGACGATGAAATGGGTGCTGGGCGGCATGGCCAAAGGCGTCTTTCGCGGAAAAGTGATCGTCGATCCCGGCGCACAGAAGACCGACGCCTACCAACTCAGCAATGCCGTCCTTTTGAGTGAGACGGCGGAAATGAATAATTGCCCGGAACTCGAAATTTATGCCGACGATGTCAAATGCTCGCACGGCGCGACGACCGGCCAGATTGACGAGGATTGCCTGTTCTATATGCGCGCCCGGGGCATCCCGCGGGATACGGCTCTGCGCCTGTATCTCGAATCCTTCCTCTCCGAAGGGCTCGGCTGGGCCGCGGCAGAGCAAACCGCCCGGGACCTTGTCCTGCCGGATCTTTTATGTTGACATAAAAGTATAGAGAGGCGTACGTTCCATAAGAAAAATGAATTATGGATAGGGAATGAGTTTCAGAAACACAAGAGCAACCGTCATCCCGGCGAAAGCCGGGATCCAGTCATAGAGTTGTTTAAACGCGAAGGTCCGGAGTTTCGGAGGAGAACTGCGTTTCTGCGGGCCGCCGCGTAAAATAAGAAAAACGTTTTCTCTGGATCCCGGCTTTCGCCGGGAT